>CAZKIT010000017.1:0-17177 GCA_964552905.1 uncultured Spirochaetaceae bacterium | reverse complement strand
CCTATGTTTTTACCACAGCGGATATTTTTCAGTCAATATACTCCGGCTATTAAAGAACAGAAAGATACCCTTTCTAGAACTAAAAATCATTTTTTCAAAACAGTCCATAAGACACTTTTTCTAGTTCCATTTTTCATAAGTATATTTTCTTCTTCCAGTTCTTTAATCGCTCTTTGTACAGTTCTGATGTTAACTCCTAATGCTTTTGAAATTTCACTAGTATTTGTAGTGGGATTTTCAGAAATAAAGTTGAGAACATACTTTAAAACACTCTGCTCACCAATATGATTCGCGACATTCGCGACATTTTCATTCGTATTCGCGACATTCGCGACATTTTCGCCGGTTAAAATACTTACAGATATGGATACTCTGTCTGGAGATACTGTTTCAACAATTTCAGGGGAAGAGAATCCGTATTTCTTCCAAACATTGAATACATCGCAGAGTCCGATTCCGGAACGTTCCCCGACATTTATTAGTGCAAACATGTTGAATATTCGTGTATTACGGGCATCACATCACTTATGCCGCCGGCAATAGCCTCGTTGACATCAATACGGAAAGAACCGGGATTTGAAAAGGTTATCTTGGTGAATTCCTTGTCGATAACTACGCCCTGTCTTCCATAATAGTCTGCATGGATAAGCGCATTGGCAAGGCACTCCCTAAGAGCTTTATGAACAGGAGTATCTTCAACACGGATGAGATTGTCATCAAGTTCGAATGGGCGTTTGACATCTGCAGTAAGTCGATCGATGATGCGGAAATAGAAGTCGTAAACATTACCGGACCAGTTGGCATCCCCTGAGCATACCCTGTCGGTCCAGCGTGTATCCGAAGACTTCCTTTCACGGTAATCAAGGAAAAAGTAAGGAAGTTCATTCAGGATATCAATGTACTCGCCGAAGAAGATGAGTCCGCCAAGAGTCGGATGAATCCTGCCGTCGGATTCCGCAATGCGTGCAGCGCCTATCTTCATCAGAAATTCTTCGTCTTCAAGTTTATTCCAGAAGTGATCTTCCCTTAATGCCTTGAACCTGTTGCGGTAGGACTGAACACTGTCAGGACAGAATACCGAAAGACTCAGTTTATCAAGGACGAGAGAATCTGCAGAAGTGTCAGACTGATCCCTAATCATCGCCTTGATTTCTTCCTTGGTACAGTGGTAGTCCCCTTCATGATTTCTCTTGAATGTTCCCCTGAACATATCCTGTCCGATATAGACAGGCTTATCCTGCCTGTCCGCACGAGGAACCTCGATAACGACGTAATCCCGGTCCTCATATTTCACAGTATAGACATGATGCTCAAGTAGGATGTTTGTGCTGATCTTCTGTCTGTTGTTGAGCGTGTTCCAGATATCGAGAACAATCTGCTGCGGATTTTGAACTCCGAGAGGAAGAAACTTCTTTGTCTATTTCTCCTCACCTATTCCAAGTATGATTGTTCCGCCGAATGTGTTGGCAAAGGAGGAATAGGTGTCCCACACACTTGACGGAACACCTTTATCTGCAGCCTTGACTACGATACTGACATTCTCATGTCCTCGGAAGACTTGTTTAAGATCTATCATAATGTTCCTCCTTCTTATTTACTTTAATAAGTATCAAAAAACTCCATAAATGACTAATTAATTCACAACATCACAACAAATAGCTCATGTAGTTTTGATACCTGTGCAATTTAAGTCTATTCTATAAATCGAATTTAATCAGCTCTTTATTTTGAAAGAAAATATTTGGATATCAGTTACAGAACCATCGAAAGAGTAAGTATTATGGTATTGAGCATCAGCATCCCGTTTTCCGTGAGGGAGAATGTATCTTCGGTGTTGTTGTACCATCTGCTGTTGAGGGTAGCTATCCTTTCTGAGTAGAGGTCGTCGAAGGGAAGGCCGAAGCGGGAGCTGTAATAGGCCTTGTCTATGCCGTCCTTTGTTCTGAGGGCTGTCAGGAGATAGCTCTCCTCCGTCTCCTCCTTCGTGAGATTCTCGCAGTCGAACTCGGGGGATCTGATGAAGTCTTCGATAGTCTCCCTGTTTCTCATCGTGGTTCCTGTTGTGTAGCCGAGGAAACTTTCCGCAGCGGGACCCAATCCTATGTATTGCCCGAGTGTCCAGTAGGCCCTGTTATGAAGGCATTCGTTTCCGGGAAGTGCGAAGGCGCTGATTTCGTAGTGACTGTAGCCGTTCTCCCTGAGTTTATCCCAGCCGCTCGTCAGGAATTCAGTTTCCTTTTCGTCGCCGAGTGGTGCTGTCTTACTGATGAGCGGTGTTCCTTCCTCGAATGTGAGACAGTAGAACGATATGTGCTCCGGATGATACTGAGCGACTCTGTCTATATCGCTTAGGCTATCTGCAACTGTAGTTGTCGGAACTGCCGTTATAAGATCGGCATTCCACACGAACGGAGAAGAGGAAAGATACTCCATTGCCTTTATGTTGTCCTTTACCCTTGCCCTTCTCCCCAGAAACTCAAGTGTTCTGTCCGACATCGACTGTATCCCGGTAGATATCCTGGTAACATTGGGATAAAGCCTCTCCAGTTCCGGTGAAACATCCTCGGGATTTATCTCGACTGTAGTCTCCTGCGGCCTGCCGTAACGCCCGGCTATCGAGAGAAGTTCCAGTATCCTGTCATAGCCGAGGAGGATGGGATTGCCGCCGCCGAAGTAGACCGTGTAGAAGGGACGCTTTATATCTTCGACGAGACTCTCGAGCTCGTTTCTTATATTTATGTAGTACCTGTCTCTGTTTTCTTCCCTGTAGAGCGTCGAATAGAAAGCGCAGTAGTCGCACCTCGATCTGCAGAAAGGAACATGTATGTACAGGGAAACGGGTTTATCCGGGCGGTATGATTCAATCATCTGTAAGAACGCTTATGCGGCTAAGCGGCCAGAAGCGTGCTACGACCTGTCCGTTTATGTCGTCTTCGCTGACAGGACCGAAGTATCTTCCGTCCTGGCTGTTGTCCCTGTTGTCGCCGAGAGGAAGCACAGAGCCGTCCGGAACGTAGATCGAGGCAGTATACTTCTGAGCCGAGGAGCGTGCACTCCTGTCCGACGGGTCGAGGAAGGAAAGCTCCTCATAATAAGCCCTGTTGAATTCATAGAGGTCGAACTTGTAGTCGTACTCCGTTCCCGACATTGCAGAATATTCCTTTACAAGGTAACTGGGATAGCTTACGCCTTTTTCGATGTACGCCTCTATTCTCGCCACTGCCTTGAGTGCATCATAGAGCGTTTCGTCGACGCTCCTCTCGGGGGCGCTGCTCAGTCCGTTTTCCTCCCTGAATTCATCTTCGGCAACATATTCCCCGCTTCCGGCAACCTTTATGTAGACATTGCCGTCGATGAACTTCACACTGTCTCCGGAGAGACCGGCCGCGCGCTTGACGAAGAGGCGTTCCCTCACGTTGCCGTCACTGTCTCGGTCGATGTTCACAAGAGAGAGGGTTCCCATGTAGATAGCCTGACTGAGGATATCGAAAACGGGACCGCGCGAATCATACTCGGGATTGTAGAATGTTATGATGTCGTCTCTCTGCACGCGCCTCTCGCTCTCGAAGAGCTTGGGTCCCGTGGGATAGAGCTCGATTCCGTAGCTGGTCTTGTTCACCACTACCCTGTCTCCGACAAGCAGTGTCGATACCATGCTCGGGGACGGAATGACGAAGAGCTGGAAGAGGAACTGGTTTATGATGATAACCCAGAAGACACCGAACGCAAGTGCATCCAGCCACTCGAGCGCCTCGCTCAGGAATGTTCTCTTCTTCGTCTTGTTGTATAATCTCTTCGCCTTACGTTTGGTGAGCTTCTTTTCGGTATGTGTTTCTACCCAGCACAGGAATTTTTCCATAGAGACAAAGTAACACTCATCACCCTTCATTGACAAGAGAAGAATTGGTTATTACCTTTATGCTATGTTCAAAAAGACGAAGCTTCCCGATGTGGATCCGGTCGTTCTTAAACCGTGGCACGGAATAAGACCGGCTTACTATATACTCGCACTCTATTTTCTCCTTCTAGTCGTCCTGTTTCTCCTCGTATGTCTTGTACCCGGGCTTGTATCGAAGAGAAGCTATGTCGTCTTCGACACATCGCTCCCCGTATTCGGAGTATATGAGGACGGCATCTATCTCGGTAACGGATATGACTCCAAGCTCGAGACGACGGCGGGAGAACACACATACACATTCACTTACGAGGGAATCGAAATAGGAGAGATGACGGCAGATGTGAAGCGTCATTACTTCTTCACGCTCTTCTCCCATAAGTCCACAGTGATAAAACCGGAGCTGGAATACAGCGATGAAGTAAGGGAGAAGGCAATAGAAGTCTTCGCCCGTGATATTGCCTCATACTCCCTCATAACCGATTTCTCCGGCTCCGCGGTCTATCCTCCGCTGATGCGGAAATTCGCCCAGACCGCTGTCGAAATGGAGATAGCCGACATCAGGGACCCATGGCTCTACGCCGTATTGCATATAACTTCTGAAACAATGTACTGTGACTGGGTCGAAGCGAAGGCCGTTCTCGACAAGACTGCAGTTCTCTACGAAACGGAAGAAAGCCGGAAAGTTGAAGAATATCTCGTCCCGCTCTACGATAGCGGAACTGTCAGCACAGTCACGAAGACCGATGAAAGCAGTGAAATAAAGGTGAAGAAAAACGGTTCGTTCTACACATACAGCGAAGGAATTGTCACCCTCGGGAAGACGACGGAGACGAAGTATCCCGAATCCGATTACATACCCGTCACACTCGCCTACTCCACATTCAGCATCGCGGGCTCTCTTGTAACGGAGAACGAATACGCACAGTTCGTCGAGGAGAACAAAAAATGGAGCAGGGACAATCTCGACGAACTGGTGAGCGAGGGCCTCGTCGATTCGAACTACCTCAGGGACATTACTCTCTCGTCACGATCCTCCCGTCCTGTCAGATACATAAGCTGGTATGCCGCAGAGGCGTACATCGAATGGAAAAGCGCGAAGGACGGCGTTGAGTACACTCTGCCGACCCTTACCGAGTGGACAGTCGCCGCACTCTCCTCCTCGGAGAAGGCCTATGTGACATCTCTCGTCTTCGTCGAGAGCGACGCATCCACCCCCACAGCTCTCATGGGTCAGCTCTGGGACATGACGGCTACTCCGTACATTCCGCTCATGAGACTTGTCTCATCGGAGACGGTATCGCGTCTGTCAACGCTCTATCCATACGACGACATCATCGTCATGGGCGGAAGCTATGTAAATGAAAACATATCCGTCGAGGACATCGGAACGAGTGCAAAGTCGTCCTGTTCATCATTCAACGGATTCAGGCTGGTGAAACATGAGTGAAGAGAAAGCTTACAAACTGATACAGAAGAACAAGAAAGCCTATTTCAACTATGAGATAATCGAGGAACTCGAATGCGGAATGGCACTTCAGGGAACAGAGGTCAAATCTGTCAGGGAGGGAAAGTGCTCGTTCTCGGACAGCTATATCACCCCGAAGGACGGCTCACTCATCCTGATAGGCTTTCTGATCCAGCCCTACTCTCACGGCAACATATTCAATCACCAGACGGACAGAAAGCGCATCCTTCTTGCCCACAGGATGGAAATAAAGAAGTTCACGAGAAAGGTCAACGAGAAGGGTCTCACAATAGTTCCTCTTGAAATCTATCTCAGGGGGAATCTCGTCAAGATGAAGATAGCTCTCGCCCGCGGCAAGAACACACACGACAAGAAGGAAGCCATCAAGGAAAGGGATGCGCGTATCGACCAGAGAAGGCAGCTGAGAGATCTCAACAGCTGAATCTATCTGACGATCCTGTAGACGAAGTAGTTGATCCTGGCGCCCATATCTTCGGCGCTGATGGGATTGTCATTCCTGAACCATTCATGAATCATATTGCTCACGCCTCCGATGACGAAAGCACTGTAGTCCGAGACCGACATCGACTCAAGCTCGGGTCTTACATGGCTGACGGCATCCTCGAGGCACATCGATACGAGGGAGCGCAGGAATACCGGTCCGCTGTTGTCCGAGAATAGAACGGAAAAGAAATCACGGCTGGCATCTATGAGTTTCAGAAAATAGGTTATCATCTTCTGCGTGCCTGCGCCTGTCTTGCGGTATTCGCTTATCTCACTGATGAAATACTCGAGGTAAGTGGACTTCACCTCATCCAGAAGCTGGTAGAGATCCGTGTAATGCGCATAGAACGTGTTGCGGTTCAGACCGGCTTCAGAACAGACTTCGGTTATCGAAATATCCTCTATCCTGCTGTCCTTCAGCAAAGCCAGAAGAGAGCGCTGAAGCTTCTGCCGCGTCTTGAGAACCCGCACATCATGTCTAGTTGCCATAAATACCCCCTTATATCCAAGGCAATCAACAAATGGAGGTGGGGAGACTCGAACTCCCGTCCTAACAGTCTACCTGTAAACGTCTACGAATATAGTCATACGTCTGGTCTTAGTCCCCCGCTCGGTGGCATGACTCACGTTGCAGAAGAAGCAGTCCCTTGATTTTTCCGCTATGCCGGAACATTCAAAGCGGATGAGTCTCCTTTGTGAAAATACGGAAGTCCGCCGGAGACGGAACTTTCCTCCGTTTTGCTAATGATGCTTACGCAGCAAGAGCAAATGCTTCAGATTCGACTTCGTAGTCTTCTTCTTTCTTAGCATTTAATTTTTTTTGCCGGTTTAACAAGTCAGCGCTTGATTCGCAGTCTACAGCCTAGCAAAGCCAGTCGAAACCAAAACACCCCCAAAGATGTTTACAGTGTAAATATAATGTCTTCCAGGTCAAAAAACAAATCAAAGTTGAAAAATTCAGTCAGTTTTTCAGAAATTCGTATGTTTTTTCACCCCACTCCTTCAAATCGTCGAATCTGAGTGCAGCCTTTGAATCGAGATAGGTGCGGTCCCTGTTGACAATGACTATCTTTCCTCCGTTATAGAGAGTAAGCTGCGGCAGCGTTGCAACGGGATTGACTACCAGTGACGAGCCGAGGATTATCGTGAGATCGACAGACGAAAAAACGGAATAGGATCTGTTGATCAGGGAGGAATCAAGGTTCTCGCCGTAGAATACTATATCGGGTCTGAGGAGTCCGCTGCAGTAGTCGCAGTGCGGCCATGCGAGGGCCCTGAGTCTGTCCCTCGTCTCCTCGAACGTATACTTTCTCCCGCATACGGTACATGTGGAGGTACGTAACGTTCCGTGGAGCTCGTATACCTGTTTCGAGCCGCAGTACGTATGGAGAGAATCGATGTTCTGCGTCCAGATTCCGTCGGAGAGAAGATTCTTCTCCTCCATCATTTTCAGCGCCTCGTGGACGATGCTCGGCTTATATACCTCATCACTGTACCAGCCGTCCCTTGCCCACTTGTAGAACTCCTCGGGATGCCGGGTGAAGAAGTCGATGTCCAGAAGCTCTTCGACGCTTATGGAACCGAACTTCCTGGAGTAGACTCCGCCCGCGGAGCGGAAATCGGGAATACCCGAAAGCGTGCTTATTCCCGCGCCTGTGAGTACGGCTGTCCTCTTTGAAGATTTCAACAGTGAGAAGAAGGAATCATAGTCATTCAATTTCAATACCCCGGAACGTGTTTCCAGCCAGCACATCGGCCTTCAGTCTCACGACATCTCCCGGTGTGTGTTTCCTTAACGGCTCGATTGAATAGTAATAGTTGTGTTCGTCACGGCAGAGGTAACGGGAACTGTCATCACGGCTTAACGTCGTGACTATCGCCCTGACGGTAAGAGGAAGCGCATCCTCACGGATTCTCTTCTGTCTTTCAAGCTGCAGGGCGATGAGACGCTCGAGCCTCTCTGTCTTCGTCTTCTCGTCGATCTGGCCGTCCATCGTGGCAGCTCTTGTCCCCTCCCTGGGGTTGAAGTAGTACATGAAGGCCTCAGACGGGTGCATGATATCCATCATGGAGAGAGTCTCCTCGTATTCCTCTTCAGTCTCGGTCGGGAAACCCACTATGACATCAGTCGAGAGAGTGAGGGCGGGGATACGGTCGTACATGCTGTTTACAAGATCGATGAACTTCTCTCTTGTCGTATGTCTGTTCATCAGTGTCAGGATACGCGTATTCCCCGACTGCATCGGGAGATGTATGTGTTTGCTGACCCTGTCGTCGGAGCGGATGACTTCGATGAGATGCGGCGAGAAATCCTTCGGATGGGGACTCTCGAATCTCACCCAGAGTATGTTCTTCATATATGGAGTTATAAGCTCGAGAAGACGCGGAAAATCGACATGTTCACCCCTGTACTCTGAAGAATAGGAGTTCACGTTCTGCCCCAGGAGCGTCACCTCCCGTACGTTTTTTGTGTCGAGGAACTTCACCTCCTCGATTATCGATTCCGTGTCACGGGACATCTCGCGTCCCCTGACGTACGGCACTATGCAGTAAGAGCAGAAGTTGTTGCATCCGTTCATGATCGGGATATACGACGAGAATTCACCGGGGCGGTAATAGGAGGAAAGGAAGCTGTACTCGGCTTCGCTCTTTTCCATGTCCCCCGCCAGATAGTCGGCAATCCTGTCCTTCTCCTCGTTGGTCGCGACAAAGTCGACGAACGGTGCCTCTCTTTTCATCTCGTCCTTCATCCTCGATGCCATGCATCCGGTGACGACGAGAGTAAGCGGTCTCTTCTTCTTGACTGCATGATAGAACCCCAGTCTCCCCCAGATCCTGTTCTCCGCGGTCTTTCTCACCGAACAGGTGTTGATGATGACTGCGTCGGCCTCCATCGGGTCTGAGGTGCTTTCAAATCCCCTTCCCTTCAGAAGTGTCTCTATGGCATTGCTTTCTGCCGTATTCATCTGGCAGCCGTATGTTTCAATAAGATATTTCTTCATTAGCTTTTCCTGTTCTCCGCGGCCCTGAGCGTATTCATCATCAGTGCGGTCACGGTCAGAAGTCCGACTCCGCCCGGGACGGGAGTTATCATGACGTCCCTGGAGGAGAATGATTCGAAATCACAGTCTCCCGTGATTCTGTATCCCTTCTTCTTGGTGCTGTCCTCCACCCTGTTTATGCCGACGTCGATCACGACAGCGCCGTCCTTTATGTACGACGAATCGATAAGTCCGCTTCTCCCTGCTGCGACTATGACTATGTCTGAAGCAAGGGTAATCTCCCTGAGGTCCCCGGTATGGGAATTGCAGAGCGTCACGGTTGCATCATATCCCTTCTGGGAAAGAAGGATGGAAAGAGGTTTTCCGACGATGTTCGAGCGTCCGATGACACATACTCGTCTCCCCTCTGTCTCTATCTTCCAGTTTTCAAGTATCTTCAGTATTCCGAGAGGAGTACAGGGAATGAAGGAGGGAGTCCCGAGTGCGAGATTTCCCATCGAGCATGGAGTGAAGCCGTCGACATCCTTATCGCTTCTGATAGCCCTTATCACCCTGCCGCTGTCGATATGAGGAGGAAGAGGAAGCTGGACGAGAATACCGTCGACCGATTCGTCATCATTGAGTCTGTCAATGAGCGAGAGAAGATCACTCTCCAATGAATCTTCACTCAAGCAATACTGAAAATGCATAAAACCCAGCTCGGTGCATCTTCTGGTCTTGCTTTTCACATAGGAAGCGGAAGCGGGATTGTCCCCGACAAGGATGACGGCAAGGGACGGAGCCCTATTTCCTTTATTTACAAAGGATAAAGTTTCATCTTTTATTTGGGCGAGAAGACGCCTCGACAATTCATCACACCTGAGTTCTATCACAGGGAAATATTACTTCATAGTAAAGCCAAACGACAATACTCAATTTGAAAGATAAACCTTTTTACTGTATACTGGCTCCATGAAAAAGAAATCATTCATCATTATTCTTCTGACCGTCCTCATTTTGGCGGGACTGGCAGCAGAGGATTACTATGAAACGGGATCCCAGGTATTCACGATTACGGTGGGCGTCGACCTTCCTTTCACCAATTCCTACAAGAACGAAGAAGGAAAATGGGAGACGGGGCTCTGGTGGGGAGATGAAGGAACCCACTTCAACATCGGAGGATACGGATCCATAGACTATGAAGTCTTCGTGAACGGAAAGATATCCCTCGGCGGAGAAATCGGCTATCAGTTCAACAGATGCTCCGACCAGAAGCTCTTCACGCAGGTTCCGATTCTCGCCAAGGCGACATACGTTCCCGTGCAGGGCAGATTCGAGCTTCCCATTTCCGCGGGACTCGGCTTCAGCTATCTCAGCTACAATGACAAGAGCATGTTCTCGCTGACGATGACACTTTCAGTCGGAGCAAGATTCTTCTTCACCGATAACTGGTCATTCGGACTCAAGAGCGGCATAGAGTTCACTCCCGAGCTCTACTTCAACACGAAGAAGACGGGACTTCACACCTCGATTCCCTGTCAGCTCTTCGCTTCATACCGCAACTAGGAGGATAAACGATGAAAAGGATATATGTAATTGCAGCGTCACTTCTTCTTGTCTTTCTTGCTGTATCATGCAACATGGACTCGCAGACAGGGCTCTTCCAGGAAGCGGGACAGTCAGTGAAGAAGGAAAGCTATGTGATAAGAAAGGTAATCGCCGAAGAATCTGTCTCCGGCTCATATCTCATCGCATCCGATGAGGGCATCTTCGTATACGACGGAGGTGCCGGAGAGAAGATTTCGACTAACGTGGCTGACGGAAAGACCACAAGAAACGTAATCAGCGCCTCCATCTCCCTCTCCGGCGAGGAATATACATGGGAATGCATATACTATTCCGATCCTCAGACGAAGGGAGACGGGAAATACCATATAATCAATCAGGACGGAAACGACAGAGTCTACTCTCTCCTTTCCGGAGAAAAGTTCATTCCGGTCTCGTCCGTATATGACGGAGAAAAGACGGTCGTGGTATTCAGAAACAGCGACAGCACGAAGAACTATGTCTATTCCTCCACTTCGGGAGATCTCTCGGATGAGCACATCGTCGACACGGGATGTACGAACGTCTCCTTCATCGGCGACAGTTACTTCAGGGGAATAACAGCTGACGAGGAGAAGAAAAGCGTGTACTTCACATTTAACGGGAGCACGGTCTCCTCGAAGAGCGTGAACACCAACTCCTACACAACTCACTGCGGCTCGGTATTCCTTTCGAAGAATACGTTCTACAAGGAAGACGGAACTGCACTCGAGAACGGAAGTGTATCCGGTGCATCATATACGAGAGCAGTCGCCTACAACGACAGCGTGAACAAGAAGGTGTACTTCATACTCTCCGGCGTGAACGGCGTCTATGTAATCGATACAGATCCGGCATCTGAAAACTACATGAAGGTCTCCACAAAGAACTGTGCAAGCCTTTCGTCTGTCGAGGTGATCCATATTGACGGCGTCATCGACGGCGAATACATCAACTGCATCACTTCCGAGAGCGGTGCCAAGTGCATCAATCTGAAGGACAGCAGAATAGATACCTCCTGGAAGTCGGCGACCTGAGAGATGGCAAAGAAAAGCGGGCTGAGAAATCAGCCCGTTTTCATTTGCCCTTTTGTTCTTCAGTCTTCGCAGATTTCATGAAGAATCCTCTTCACTTCACTGTCTGTATAGACCTCTTCGATCTCATCGTGTGTCAGACCGATGAACTCGTGACATGTGTAATGAATCCAGAGATAGTCGTCCTTGCTCTTGAGAACATGCCTGCGGCACCAGTAGTCCGGCTGCACGGGAAGCGCAGGCTTTCCGTCCTTCCACTGATAGAGCGATACCTTGTAGTCATAGACTGCGACCTTTATATCCTCCCTCGGGATTCCGTTCGCCATGATGGTGTCACAGAGGGAGTTGACAGTGAGACCAGTGTCGAAGATGTCATCTACAATGAGGACCTTCTGTCCCTTCTTCAGGTTCTTCGGATTCCATGTCCAGCCGTCGATGTCGACCTTGTTCGTATGCTCGACAAGCTTGCCGTATGAACGGGCCACGACCGCAGCATAGAATGTAGGCTCATGACCTGTCTTCATCGCCTGAAGCTTGTAGTATTCGCTGATGACGTTGGCAAGATATGCCCCTCCTCTCAGCGAGTCATAGATGACATCGGGGATGAAATGATCTTCCGTGTACATCCTGTGAGCAAGCTTTATGCCTGCGTCGCGGATCATATCACATGTAATGAAATCCTTCTTCGGCTGCTCCATATCCACTCCTGTATTTCCGTTTTATTCAAAGTTCCGTCAGTATTTCAAGTCCGTTCGCAGTTATAGCGACTGTATGTTCCCAGTGGCAGCCGTATGAGCCGTCGATCGTCTTCACGGTCCAGTCGTCATCCGTCACGTAGAACTTGCTCGAACCGCCCATCATGAGCATGGGCTCTATGGCGAAGACCATACCCTCTCTGATTCTCGGATTGGGAAGATGTATGTCCACATAGTTCGGGACCTCGGGGTCCTCATGAAGTTCTATTCCGACTCCGTGTCCGCAGTAGTCCTTCAGAATGCCGTAATGGAACTTTCTTGCGTACTGTGACACTGCAAGCCCTATATCCTGGATTCTGGCGTTCTTCTTCGATGCAGCTTCGATTCCGAGATAGAGACTCCGTCTCGTGTTTACATTGAATGAATGAACATCGTCACTCACCTTTCCGATTTCATATGAGTGTGTACTGTCGGAAATGTAGCCGTCGAGTGAGATACATACATCCAGCGAAAGGAGGTCTCCGTCCCTCAGTATCTCCCTTTTCGAGGGAATACCGTGGATGATTGTGTCATTGACGGAAGTGCAGCTGACGCATGGAAAGCCGTAATAGCCTTTGCAGGGACCCTTCGAATGGTGTTTATGCATGAAATCCTCGCACATGCGGTCGACATCCCATGTGGAGATGCCCTCCGTTATCTTCTCACCGACACTTTCGAACATCTCTGCAAGGAGCTTGCATGACGAACGTATCTTATCTATCTGATAATCATCTTTCAGCTGAATCATTCTGTCCTCTGTTGTAGGCATCGAGAATTCCGTTGATGAACTTGAACGAAACGTCGTTGCTGAGCTCCTGGCTGAGTTTCACGGCTTCATCTATGACGATTGTCGGATGGGTCTCCCTGTCATAGATAAGCTGGAAGAAGGATATGCGGAGTATGGCCCTGTCAACTCCGTCTATCATCTCGATGGGTCTGTTGGAATAGCCTTTGATGAGTCTGTCACATTCCTCAAGGTGCTGGATCGTTCCCTCGATGAGGAACCTCGCATAGACCTTGACTGCTGTCGGGAGCTCGTCTGTCTCCTCGTCATTGAGACCCTGGAAAAGAATCCAATCCCCCTCGGGAGGAAGATTGGAATTCATGTCTAAAGAATATAATGTGCCGATGGCAATTTCCCTTGCCCTGTGGCGGTCTGTCTTGATATTCATTTTTACTCTGTATAAAGAATGTTGATCTTCGCCTGGCTTCTGAGATCGCTCAGAAGTTCGTTGTAGGCATTGTAGTATGCATACTGCGTGTTCTGGTATGTCAGTCCCTGGTAGATGTAATTGTACACCGTGATGTTGTAGTCCTCGATAGTATCTGTGAGAGCGAGAACCTTGGGATCCTGATGAACTGTGCATTTCACGATGCAGTAGATGTACGGAGTCTCGAAGACGCCTTCGATGTCACCTGCCTCCATGAGCATGACCGAGTCAACGAATTCGTCACCCATGCTCGTGCGGGTCGTCTCGCTGTCGCTCATGAAGCCCCAGTCGCCGCCGTTGGACTTGGTTGATGTATCTTCGCTGTAATCCTGTACGGCCTTCTCGAATGTCAGAGTTCCGTCCTTGATCTTCGAATATACTTCATTGAGAGTGGCGAGCTTCGTAGCATTCTCGCTCTCGTCATCTGTCTTTTCCATTGCAATGACACTGAGTCTTACCATTTCGGGCATCGAGAATGTGGATGAATTCTGTCTGTACCATGCCCTGATTTCCTTGTCTGTCGGCTCGGCTACATTGTTTGCAGTCTCGCTCTCGGCACCGTATACATAACTCTGTGTCACATACTGTGTCTTGAGATAGGCTTTGTATTCGTCGACGGAACCTGCGTTCTCCGTAACGTACTCATCCCACTCCTCATCAGTGAGTGTTGTTCCTGTCTGGCTTTCGATCGAGCTCTTCTGCTGTGCATAGAGAAGGTCGACATCGCTGTCGGAAATGGAATAGCCGTCACGTGCTGCGCCCTGCTCGATGAGAATCTCGTCGATGAGTGTGTTCAGGACCTCGAGTTTCGTGACACTGTAGCCCTGGGATGTATATGATTCGTACTCGCTGTCGAGAGTCGACATCGTGATTACCTTGTTCTTGGTAAGATTCACGGTTGCAGCAGGACTTGAAATCGAGACTGCTGAAAGCGAACATGCGATGATGACGAGAAGTGCGATTAGGGATGTCAGTTTCTTCATAACCTTAATAATTCCTTTCTACGTTGATATTGCCGGCAAAAGCGGCGGCCATTGACGGTGTCGGACAGATTTCTCCGGTCTTGAGTATGACACCCTCGCCTTCGACTGCCTTCATCAGAGCGGCCATCGCTCCTGTCTTGAAAAGAGTACGGCCCGTCAGAATGACGGCAGTCCTCTTTCCCGATATTGTACCACAGGTATTCAGGTACTTACAGAGTGAAGGTGAAATCTTCTTCGAAAAGAAAGACACACTCTCACCAACAAAGACAAGATAATCGAAGATTGTGAGTTTTTTCTCACCGTCAAGTGAAGTGTTTATGAGGTCGACGGAATAGCCTCTCTTCCCGAGGGCCTCCGAAACGGCCTTTCCGATTTCTATGCTCTTTCTGCTCTCTGTATTCTTCGGAGATACAACAACTGCGATTTTCATCAGTTATGCTCCTTAACAAAAACCGACCCCTAGGTCAAAGGAGTCGGTTCCGTATTCAGTCAATCAGTTGGATGCAGTGCTGTCTGCTGTTTCCGCTGCGCCAGATTCGCTGGTCGTATCGAAGACACTTTCCTGAATCTTTGTCTTCGTCATAGCAGCGATTTCATCGCTGGAAGACTTGTTGACAAGTGCGACGACAAGAGAAAGCACCATGAAGATTATTGCCAGAATTGCCGTAATCTTTGTAAGGAACGACATTGTTCCGCTTCCGAAAGCAGAATCCGACTTACCGCCGAAGACACTTCCGAGTCCTGCGCTGTCCTGGCCCTGGATAGTAATCAGGAACAGAAGCAGGAGGGCGACGATACAAAAAACGACAATCAGGACGATTCCTAAAACACCCATTTTCAATCTACCTCTAATTATTTGTTATAAGCCATGATCGGAAGGAACTTCTCGAGTGTGAGGGATGCGCCTCCGACGAGGGCTCCGTCGATATTCTCCTTGGCCATCAATGCCTTAACATTTTCAGCTTTTACTGAACCACCATACTGTATTATCAGGTTTTCTGCAACATCTTTTGAGAATAATTCAGCTACAGTAGCCCTTATGAATGCATGTGCATTGTCAGCATCCTCGGGTGTTGCAGTCTTTCCCGTTCCGATAGCCCAGACAGGTTCGTAGGCGATTGTAACAGCGCTCATCTGATAGGGTTCGACACCCTTGAGACCGACTTCAAGCTGTGCCTTCAGAACTTCCTCGAGCTTGCCGCCTTCTCTCTCCTGGAGTGTCTCGCCGACACACATGACAACGTCCATGTTGTTCTGGAGTGCAAGAAGAACCTTGCTGTTGACGACTTCGTTCGTCTCACCGTAGTACTGTCTTCTCTCACTGTGACCGATGATGACGGTGTTGACTCCGAGATCCTTGAGCATCAACGGGCTTACCTCTCCAGTGTATGCACCGGATGTGTGGTTGGCCATGTTCTCTGCAGCTACGATGACGGGAGTACCCTTCACTGCCTCGACGACGCCTGGAAGATCCACGAACGGAGCGGCAACCATGAAGCGGCAGTCACACCCATTAGACTCGTACGCTTCGGCAAGCTTTGCGGCATAGACTGACGCTTCGGAAGGAAGAAGATTCATCTTCCAGTTACCGGCTATATAGATTTTTCTAGTTTTTTTTTCCAGTGCAGCGATTCCGGGGAGTGTCTTTCCCTCGAGGAACTCGAGTGAAGCACCGCCGCCTGTCGAGACGTGGCTGATTCTGGAAGCGAGGCCGAACTTGTTGATAGCTGCAACCGAGTCACCGCCGCCTACGACAGATACTGCCTTGCTGTCGGCAAGTGCCTTTGCAACTGCTTCAGTTCCCTTAGCGAAGGAAGCGAACTCGAAGACGCCCATAGGTCCGTTCCATACGACGTTCTTCGCATCCTTGAGTGCTTCGACTACGAGAGCGACAGTCTTCTGGCCGATATCGAGTCCCATGAGATTTTCCGGAACATCCTGGCCGTCAACATAGACAGGAGTTGCATTCTCGTCGAATGCCTCAGCACAGACGTGGTCGACAGGAAGAATGACCTTGACGCCCTTCTCCTCTGCTGCAGCGAGGAATTCCTTTGCTGTGTCGAGATAGTCATCCTCGACAAGGCTCTTTCCGACGCTGTGTCCGAGGACCTTGAGGAATGTGTATGCCATGCCGCCGCCGATGACGATCGTGTCACATGTTCTTACAAGACTCTTGAGAACGGAAATCTTGCTCGATACCTTGCTGCCGCCGATGATTGCAACGAAGGGATGCTCGGGGTTCTCGAGAAGAGGTGCCATGAACTTGACTTCCTTCTCGATGAGAAGACCTGCGAAAGCCGGAAGATAGTGTGCGACACCCTCTGTCGAAGCGTGAGCTCTGTGTGCTGTGCCGAATGCATCGTTCACATATACGTCGCCGTAGGATGCAAGCTCCTTTGCATATCCCGGGTCGTTGGCCTCTTCTTCCTTGTACCATCTGACATTCTCGAGGAGAAGGACATCGCCGGGCTTCTGGGCCTTGACAAGTGCCTTCACTTCCTCGCCGATGACATCCGGAGCGAGAGTTACCTTTCTTCCGAGTTCCTTCTCGAAGACTGCAGCAATCGGAGCCATCGAGAAATCAGGATTCTTCTGTCCCTTCGGTCTTCCGTAGTGGGACATGACGACGAGAGATGCTCCCTGTGACAGGATATAGTTGAGAGTCGGAAGTGCTGCCCTGATTCTTGTATCATCAGTGACGACGCCGTTCTTCACAGGAACGTTGAAATCCACGCGGATAAGAACTCTCTTACCTTTGAGATCTGCTTCTTTAACTGTATTAA
>CAZKIT010000016.1:0-17524 GCA_964552905.1 uncultured Spirochaetaceae bacterium | reverse complement strand
GTTCTTGCCCTCTCAAATTCTATTGATTATCATATTTGTCATATGGATGATTTAAAGACACTCTGGAAAGAGACAAAGGAAATGATGAAGGATAATCTTCCTTCTGATGCAAAGACTTTTCTCGATAACATAGACATAAGGGAAATAAAAGACGGAGAAGTCACACTTGTAGCTTCATCTGAATTCGTTGTTTCAGTCATAAAGGAACACAAGGCTGTCATAGAGAACTTTCTCTCGGAAAAGGCCGGAGAAAATCTGAAGGTCAGATTCATGACCGACAGATCTCTTTCAAAGGCGAAGACGAGAACGGATGAAAGTGAAACAAAGGAACAGCCCGTAACAAAGAAGGCACCCGAACCGGCTGAAGAGAAGAAAAAGAATCCTACTCTCAACCAGCGCTATACACTAGATAACTTCATCCCCGGTGACAATTCCGACATAGCCTACAAGGCGGCAAAGGTAATCGCTCTCAACCCGGGAAAGAGCACATTCAATCCATGCCTCATATACGGCGGCGTGGGACTGGGAAAGACACACCTTCTGCAGGCAATAGGAAACTACATCTATTCAACGCACCCTGAAATGAACGTGATCTATGTCACTGCCGAGAACTTCACAAACGAATTCATAGAATGCCTCGGTTCGGGCAGTACCAGCAAGTTCAAGAAAAAATACCGCGATGTGGATGTACTTCTCATCGACGATATACACTTTCTGCAGAAGAAGACCGCTACCCAGGAGGAGCTGTTCTTCACATTCGTGGAACTTCATCATAATGAAAAGCAGATAGTATTCACCTGTGACCGTCCGATAAATGAGCTTACAGATATAACAGACCGTCTAAGAACACGTTTTTCCAGCGGTCTCAACGTTGATCTGAGACCACCTGAGTATGAAGTCAGACTTGCAATTGCCAGACAGAAGAACAAGACTGAAAAGCTCGGACTCAGCGATGAGGTTCTCGACTACATATCACAGTCGGTGAGAACAAACGTCAGAGATCTCGAAGGAGCGCTTATCACAGTCAGCGGAATAGCCAAGCTGGTGAATACTCCGGCCACCATCGAGATGGCGAAGGAAAGCCTCAAGAATCTCATAATAGAGACCCCTGCGGTAAACGTCGATTATTCGATAAACGATGTGTTTACGGCTGCAGCGAACTACTTCAACGTATCCCTTGTGGACATGAAGGGGGCAAACAGGAGCAGGTCCATAAAAATGCCGAGACAGATAGCGATGTATGTGGCATACAAGTACGGACATTTCACCCAGAGCGACATCGGCAAATACCTCAACAGGGACCATACATCCGTAAGGTATTCTGTACTGCAGGTTGAAAGCCTCATAGATACTGATGATTCAGTGAGAAAATCCATTGATGCAGTAACCAAGTCACTCAACAGCAAAAACGGTTGAAAGGTGTGGAAAAAATGTTAAAAAACCGGAAGTGATTGTTAAAAACAGTGGAAAAAATCAGTTTTTTTCCACACTGAAAATCCGATGTTAAAAAAATGAACGGGTTTTTCACAGAGTTTTTAACATCTTAAATTTTTGTGTCAGAATGAAATTTGTGAGTTTTTAACATTTTTTTCTGATACTATTAATACTACTAACCAAAATATTTGTGTTATCATTGTAGAAATAGGAGCACAGCAAAAGTGAAATTCATCTGTCCATGCGCATTAATAAGAAAGGAAATCGAATTCGCCTCAAGTTTTACGAGTCAGAAGAACTCTCTTTCCATGACGAGCAATGTTCTGCTGGAAAATCATAATGACAAGCTTACAATCAAAGCCCAGGATGGAAAGGTCTCCTTCATTTCAACGATAGACATCTCGACCGTCGTACCTGGATCCACGACTGTATTCTGTGACAAGCTAGTTGCAGTCCTGAAGAATCTTCCCGATGAGGATCTTGAGTTCAATGAAGAGGACAACAAGCTTACAATCCGCCCTGTCAGTGCTGACAAGAACATCAACACCAATCTCAAAACCATGGACGCATCGAAGTTCCCGGAGATAAAGGAATGTCCGGACGAACTCTTCTTCTCGCTGCCGCAGAAGGCATTCAATGACATGGCTGACAAGACCAGCTTCGCAGTAGCCGAGGAGATTACACGCTTCTTCCTCACCGGTGTTCATATAGAGAAGAAAAACGACAAGATAGTCATGGTTGCAACCGACGGCAGGAGACTTGCCTATGTCGAGAACAGCTTCGAACAGGAGATTCCCGAATTCACTCCTGCCATTCTGTCTGTCAAGTTTCTCCAGCTCCTGAGCATGATTTCAACCAATGAAGGTCTCTTCTCGCTGGCAATCACGGGTGACATGTCATATGCCAAGGTTGATAACAGAACCATCTCCTCGACGCTCATATCCGGAAATTATCCGAATTACGAGAGGGTGATACCTACCCAGCTTGACTATGAATGCAGACTGTCTGTGGACGAGATGGTCAAGTCCATATCCCTGACTTCAATCTTCACTGAAATCAAGTCGAGAAAGATCTTCGTCGACATCAACGTCGAAGGTGTCATGATAAGCGGTGAGAACAACGATTTCGGTGATTCCAAGCAGATAATCAGATGTGAATACAACGGTCCGTCAATGAAGATATCATTCAATGCCGGTCTGTTGCTTCCTGCAATCAAGAAAATCGACACTGAATACATGAAGATAAGGCTCAAGACCCAGAACGGCCCGATGATATTCTCTCCCGAACCCGAGAAGAACTATTTCTATGTTCTGATGCCGATGCAGGGATGAGATTCACAAATTTAAGCTATAACAGTTTCAGAAACATATTCTCCGGTTCCGTGAATACAGATTCGGAGAATATTCTTCTTTACGGCTCTAACGGCCAGGGAAAGACGAATATACTCGAAAGTGTATATATTCTTTCCTATGCCTCTTCTTTCCGTACTTCCATGCTTAAGGAATGCGTGAAGAACGGAGAGAATGGTTTCTCGGTAAGCGGTACTTATGAAGATAACGGCGAGACGGGAAAAATCACCGTGTCATATTATGACAGAAGCCGCAGAATAATTCTCGACGGAAAGGAAATAAAGGACCGCAAGGCACTTATATACCAGTTTCCATGCATTGTTTTCTGTCATGAGGACATCAATTATATAAAAGGAGAACCTGAATACAGAAGACGGTTCTTTGATCAGATGATGTGTCTCTATTCCTCCTCGTTCTTTGACAGCCTCCGTTCATATCGCAGCCTTCTGGCGCAGCGCAATGCCGCCGTCCGCGAGGGAGACGGGAATATAATAGGACTCTACAACGAACGACTTGCCTTCTACGGTCTCGAAATAATGAAAGAGAGAAGAAAGGCCGTCGATGAGTTCAACAGCATCTTTCCTTCTCTATTTTCCGAAATATCCGGTACGGACTATACTCTCAGCGTCGTCTACCAGCCGTCATGGAAGGAAGAAAGCGTGGAAGGAGTTGTACGTAATCTTGTCGAGACTGCTGAAAGGGATGTGAAGATGGGAACAACCTGCGCCGGTCCTCATCGTGACCGCTTTACGATAATGAGCCAGTACGGCGTATTCAATCAGATGGGATCCACCGGACAGCTCAGACTCTGTTCACTCATCTTCAGGATAGCCGAAGCCGGGTATTTTACCAAGATGACCGGAAAATATCCGATTCTTCTGATAGATGACGTCCTTCTGGAACTTGACAGCATCAAGAGAGGAAAGGTTCTGTCCCGTCTTCCGTCATACAGCCAGGCATTCTTCACATTTCTCCCGAACGAGGAATACAATGAGAGAATGAAGGAAAGCATCAGATACGAAGTCAGGGAGGGAGAATTAAGTGAAGGATGAGAAGAACCTCTGGGATGCTGTACTGGAATTCCTCGGTGAAATGGATGTCGACCTTTCATTTCAGAAGTATTATCGTTCATGGCCGGTGATAGCCGGACCGAGGCTCAGTTCATGTACGAGGCTGTCATCTCTGAAGGACCTGGATAACGGCAGGATATATGTCACCCCGTCATCCATAAGTGCAAAGTCTCTTCTGAAAATCGAGGAGAAGGCGGTGATGGCCAGATGGAATGAAATGTTTCCGGATAAAAAGATAAAAAAGATAGGTATTCTGACGGCAAAGCCTTGAAGAAGGTTATTGACTATAGGCTTTTTGATTGTTAAACTTTTGAAACTGGACATTGATGTCCATATTTTTTGAAAATTCATCGCTGAAAAGCGTTAAAAACTGGAGTTTTGACATGAGTACAAAAGGAATTAGACCTTACCAGCCAAGTAAGACTAAAAGAACAAGAAAATTTGGATTCCGCGCTAGAATGGCAACAAAAGGTGGCCGTAAGGTATTAGCAAGAAGAAGAGCTAAGGGTAGATACAGCCTTACCGTCAGCGATGAGAAGAAGCCTTACTAAGACAGAGATTATTAGAAAAAAAGATGATATTGATCGCATTTTCAAGACAGGAAAGGCATACTCCTGTCCGGGAATGCGATTAATCTGTCTTGAGAACACACTTGGCTGGGACAGGATGATTGTCATCCCCGCTAGACATTACGGCAGGGCTGTCGACCGTAACAGACTGAGACGCAGGGTAAAGGAGATATTCCGTAACTATCCAGTACGCCACTCCAGCCAGGAACAGACTACAGAAATCACTAAGGACTATGTCCTCATTGTATATCCTGGAAAGGTTTCCGGTTTTTCCTTGCTTGAGTCCAGCCTCACGGAGCTCCTGGACAGGTCTAAGCGGAAATAATTCCTTTTCAATCTCATCAGCAGAGTTCCTATTCCATCTTTCCAGGCACTGAGAATAGATCCATTTGGGAGTACAGAATGGATAGGAATACTATCATTGCAGTCATCCTCTGTGTAATTGTCATCACAGTCGGCATGACATTCCAGCAGACACTGCTGCAGACATCGGAAACAGACTCTTCGGAGACGACTGCAGAGGAAGTTGCTGTAGAAGAGAACACAGGTGCCACATATACGGCAGTCGGAACTGTGAAAGATGATTCGCTTTTCACAGTACAGTCGCAGTCACTTAGTGTGACATTCAATCCGAAGGGCGGTACCATTGAAAGCATCTATGACGAACAGAATGATGTGAATCTTCTTCTCAGGGAAGAGGGTGACGAGAATGCATTCATGCTTTACTGGGCCGGTGATACGTCGAAGCCTATTGACGACATCTTCTCATATACGACACAGGAGAACGGACTGAGCGGCAAGGATGATACCGTAACGCTTGTAGTCTTCTCACGTACATTCAGAGAAGACAGCAGTGGAAGAGAATTCACCATCGAGAAGAAATATGCTGTTCCGAACAACGACGAGTATATGATTCAGATGGCAGTGACCATCTACACAAATGATGGCCTGGAGATACCTGTAAACGAAGGAAATACACTCTATACACTTTCTGTAGGCTCTCAGGTAGGACCTGAATTCGATTCGCTCAACGGCAACTATGATTACAGAAGGGTCTACTACAAGCTGGACAGCAAGAACAAGAGAAAGACCGTATCGAGCGGTAACCTGTCGACTACGGATGCAGTTGACTGGGTCGGAGTCGTCGGAAAGTATTTCGCATTCCTTGTCATTCCTGAGACAGACGGTTCAGTTTCGAAGGTGGAGACTGTCCAGACATCCGGTGATACAATCAGTCAGAAGAATACCGTCTATCTTACAAGAGCCGCATCATCTTCCGGCAGAACCGAGGATATATACTCGTTCTACTGCGGACCTCAGCTCTCGTCCACACTCGGTATATATGACAATGCTTCGGACAACGTTTTCGGTCTCAAGGACCATAATCTCAAGAAGGCTCTTGATGTATCGTGGCTGAGCTGGTTAGAGACAATCCTGAAGTGGGCTCTTGAAGGTTTCAACTTCATCACCCACAACTATGGTGTATCAATCATACTTCTGACGATCCTCGTCAAGCTTCTTCTCATCCCGCTTTCGAAGAAGGGTACTGACAGCACTGCAAAGATGAGTGCTCTTCAGCCCAAACTCCAGGAAATCCAGGAGAAATACAAGGATGACCCGCAGGCACAGAACCTGGCTGTTTCGAAGCTATACAAGGAAGAGGGTATAAACCCGATGGGTTCATGTCTTCCTCTTCTTATCCAGTTCCCGATTTTCATCGGTCTGTACGGACTTCTGAACAAGGACTTCTCTCTCAGAGGTGCCATGTTCATTCCGGGCTGGATCAGTGACCTTTCGATTCCTGAGACAATCTTCACGCTTCCGTTCAACATTCCGTTCCTCGGAAACAAGATACACCTCCTGCCTATTCTCTATACATTCTCCATGATCTTCTCGATGAAGATTACGCAGAGTGCAACGACTTCTTCGCAGGGCTCGAACAAGGGAATGATGTGGTTCATGACCTACGGCATGCCGATACTCTTCTTCTTCATTCTTTACAACGCACCTTCGGGACTTCTTATCTACTGGTCGATGTCGAACCTGCTTTCAATCATCCAGCAGATTTATACGAACAAGAAGAAGGTGGCCGGCTACAAGAAGGAAATTGAGGAGAAGGATGCCATCAGAGCCCAGAAAAAGGCCGAAAAGAAAAAGAGAAGATAATCAGAGGTAATAGAGCATGTATAAAGATTTTGAAGGAAAAACAGAAGAAGAAGCAAGAAACAAGGCCATTGAGGAACTGAACCTCAACGGCACTGACTTCGACGTCGAAGTTATTGAAGTAGTGAAGAAGGGACTATTCAAGAAGCCGAGCTGCAGAATCCGTGTCTACTATGGAGAAGATACGGAAGAAAGAGATGCAGCAGAGGAAGAGGATGAAAGTCCGAAGGAGAAAAACCTCGAGGCCGAGAATGATACGGAGAGAAAGGTCATAGAGTTTCTGAATACTCTCATAGAGAAGATGGGGTATGAGGGCGAAGCGACCATCAGCTATCGCAAGGAGAGCAAGATCGGAATCGACATTGAATCTCCGGATTCATCCTACATCATCGGAAGAAAGGGCAGAAACCTCGATGCAATCCAGCTCATCACGAATGTCTATGCGGGAAACATCGATCCCGACATCAAGATCGTCGTCGACAGCGAGAACTACCGCATGAGACATGAAGAGCAGATCATACGCAATGCCTACAAGGTTGCAGACCAGGTCAGGAGAACGGGAAAGAGCAGACTTCTCGATCCTATGAACCCCTTTGAGAGAAGGCTTGTTCACACTGCGCTCAACGAATATGACGGCGTCGAGACCAAGAGCGAGGGAGAAGGCCTGTATAAGCAGGTAAGGATTCTTCCTGTCAGAAAATAATGTGATTGAATCATAGAAAAAGATGAGAGACCACCCGGATGACGGGTGGTCTTGTCTTTACAAGATGGAAAATATGATATATTATTAGGAATAGATACTGATTAGATGACTATTAACCAGGAGGAGAACAACATGGAACTCAAAGGATCAAAGACCGAGAAAAACCTGATGACGGCATTTGCCGGTGAAAGCCAGGCAAGAAACAAGTATACATACTTTGCATCGAAGGCGAAGAAGGAAGGATATGAACAGATTGCAGCAATCTTCCTCGAGACTGCCGAAAATGAAAAGGAACATGCTAAGATGTGGTTCAAATACCTTGAAGGCGGAGAGATAAAGTCGACGGCGGAAAATCTGAAGGCCGCTGCTGAGGGTGAGAACTACGAATGGACTGATATGTATGCACAGTTTGCAGAGGAAGCAGAGAAGGAAGGCTTCAAGAAGATTGCCGCAGAATTCAGACTTGTCGGCGGAATCGAGAAGGAGCACGAGAAGAGATATCTTGCGCTTCTCAAAAACGTTGAAGACGGCCTTGTATTCTCGCGTGACGGAGAAATGATCTGGAAATGCAGAAACTGCGGCCATATCGTAATCGGAAAGAATGCACCGCAGAAGTGCCCGGTATGTGCTCATCCGCAGGCTTATTTCGAGCTTGTCGCAGAGAATTACTGATTCAACGATAAAAAGAGAAGACAGGGCTCCGGAATCGGAGCCCTTATGTTATAACAGAGTTCGTCAGTTTCATTTCTGAACGGGAAAATGCTCCTCGATATATGCCTTCACGGTTTCGAGTGATTCCCTGTCGAACTGTGCCCCTATACGCGAGATGATCTCTCCTGCAAGGTATGATGCTATATTGCAGGAATCGACTATGCTTCTTCCTGTTATATATCCGTAGAGGAAACCAGCTGCATATGTGTCACCCGCACCTGTCGTGTCTACAGGAACAACGGAGCCGTGGCACGCAATTCTGGTAATATTGCGGTGGTCGGAGATGTATGACCCCTTCTTTCCGTTCTTGACTATGGCAATCGGACAGAGCTTTCCCAGACTTCTGCAGCATTCGTATGCATCGTAGTTGTCCATGAGGTATCTGGCTTCCTCGCTGTTGGCGAATACTATGTCGCAGTATTCGGATATCAGCTCTTGGAATGTGGAGCGGTAACGTCCGACGGCAAACGGGTCGGCGACATCGAATGCGACGAGCTTGCCTCTTTCCTTGAACATTCTGAGAGCTTTTCTTACTGCATTCTTCTGGTTTTCGGTATCCCACATATAGCCGGTGAAATAGAAAATACCGGCATTGTCTGCAATTCTTTCGTCGACATCCTCGGGTGTGAAGAGCCTGTTGGCACCGAGATATGTGTTCATTGTCCGTTCCTTATCGTCCGTGAGGAGGATAATTGAAGTTCCCGTGACACCTTCCTTCTTGGTGACAAGATGGTCTTCGACTCCGCTTTCCCTTAATCTCTCCCTGTACATCCTGCCGAGATTGTCATCTCCGATGCTTCCGGCAAGAATTGTCTTCGCTCCAAGTGACGCAAGCGTGACCATTGTATTGGGGCAGGAACCGCCACAGGAATATCTTACATCCCTGTTTCCGGTATGTTCGACTATTTCCTTCTGTTTCTCGGTGTCAATCAGAAGCATTGTGCCCTTGCTGAGCCCGAGCTCGTCAAGATCCTTTTCAGTGACGGAGCATATATAATCTATAAGGGGATTACCGATTCCATAAACATTCAGCATAATGAAAGTATAAAGCCTGAAGGCCCTCTTAACAATACAACTTTTTCACCTGGAAGGCTTTCTTTTTCCGGAACACTAGATGTGAGTTTTTAACACGTTTTTAACATTTTTGCACAATAGTGAATTAGCTTGTGGAAAAAGGTGTTTCAGAATGAAATGAAATGCATTTTGTATTATAAATAACATTCTACATTAAGTATTTATATTATAAGAAATTAAATTAAGCAAAACCAGTCGTGAATTAATAGGAATTATATAAGTTTTTAATACATTATATAGCTGTCCGGAGGATGTGAAAAACGTGAAAAAAAGAAAGTTTTTAACAAGTTTTCCACATTTGATTCTTATTTTTTAATCCTTCGGTTAAATCAATGAATAATATGGAATTGTGACCAGGGCTGTCATGTGGTGAACAGATGCATACCTAGTGTCTCAGCTTCAGAAATACCATGTCGAGGTAGTGGAAAAGCTCTCTGACATTGCCTTTCCACTTGCGTTCCATCAACGGTTCGGAATCGAGCAGGTAGGACGATGGAATCTTCTTGTCATTCCTGTATTTCTCGACGAGAAGAGGAATGTCCTCGGCATGTTCCGACAGAGGAGGAATTTCGATTGTATGGGAAGCGATTCTCTGGTAGAAGTCAGGTCTGAGTATCTTCTCTTCCAGCAGCTGTTCCTGTGATTTCTGGCTTACGGTAATGAGACGGAAGCTTGACACGCTGAAGCTGTCCTTCCCGAGCTTTCTGTATCTGCCGTCCTCCAGTGTATCCAGAAGCTTTGCCTGGTTGTCATGTGTGAGGTTTTCAACTTCGTCTATGAGAAATGTCGATTCGTGTGCACAGGCCAGAAGGCCGTCCCTCTGGGTTCCTGCGCTAGTATATGCGCCCTTCGAGTGACCGAAGAGATCTGAGTCTGAAAGGGACGAGTTGAGGCTTGCCGCGTTGAGATAGACAAGTTCCTTCCCTTTTCTGCTGCTCAGTCTGTGAATCGCCCTTGCACTGTATGTCTTTCCCGTCCCCGTTCTTCCGGACAGGTGGACGGGAAGCGATGAGCCGGATGCCGAAATGATCCTTCGTCTCAGACGGCACATTTCCGGACTGTTTCCGATTATGATGTTTCCGAGAATGATGTACTGGTTCATTTCCTCCTCCAGTTTCATGAGGCATGTGCGCAGATTGAATGACGTTTCGTCCGGGGAGAAGAATGCAATGTTCTCCAGGTCTGCAAGATCGAATATGTTGCATCCCTTGTTTATGAGAAGAAGAGGAACTTCCGGGGGAAGATGATCATGCGTTTCCACTATGAACTTTCTGTTGTCAGAGATGATGATTACCACATCTCCGAATCTGAAAGTGTGCTCGAGAGGAGAGTCTGTACAGAAGAAGTATCTGTTGTTAGTCCCGCATGCCGATTTCAGAGTGTCATAGACAGCGTTGTCCCTGCCGAAAACATAGGTGTCCATATTTCCCAGTCCTTTCCCCGGTTAGGGTTTACAGTATTGACCGGGAATATACAGCCGTCAATCTCTTTACAAACGGGCGTTCAATGCATCAGTGTCTGCAGAGCGGCGGCTGTATAGACAGAGCAGGTCTCTGCACGGAGTATGTTTGTCTTGAGAAGTACCGGTATTACGCCCTTTTCTTCGGCGTAGAGGCATTCGTTGTCCGAGAATCCGCCCTCGGGCCCGACAAATGCGGATATAACAAAATTAATATTATTATTTTCTCCGACGGCTTCCTTTATGCTCAAAGTACCGTTTCTGACTGCCTGATGGAGTATCAATCGTCTTCCTGAGGAGGAATCTACAGCCTCCCTGAACGATACAGGACCTTCCAGTGACGGGGCTCTGCCGCCGCACTGCTGGACGGCCTCCTTCAGTATTGTCTCCAGTCTTTCCTTCTGGTGGGACGAAAATTCCTTTTCCTGACAGAATTCGCTTTCCACGAAGACTATTCTTCTCACGCCTATTTCGGTGAGTGCTCTTACGACGCTCTCGTTTTTCTTTCCCTTGAGTATTGATACATACATGTCGACAGGCGCGAAAACTCCGTCATAACCGGAGAGTGCGTCGAGGAGCGTCGCCTGCGGATCTGAAGTGGGTCTGAGTGAGAGAAGACCGTCCGGGAGTATTGTGGCTTCATAGTAATTCTCATCCACGTCCTTGGCGGTGAAAACGGTACCCTCGGTAAGCCTGAGAACCTTTTCAAGATACTGGATCTCTCTTTTCCTGAGCTGGTAAAGAGTCTCTCCCGAATATGTCCTGTCGAGCAGAAAGAGTCTCATTTTGAAACTATTTCCTTGAGTTTGTTCACCTCTTCAACGGTAATGCCGCTCTTTATCACCTCTACGGCCTTGCTGAGCTGTGAATCGAAATCCGTATCTGCAACGGGACGCTTGTCATAGTCGAGCGTGTAGATGTATTCATTTCGTATAAGGAGGCACAGGAGACTCTCCGGTACTCCGGATTCGCTGTATTTTTCTGCAAATGCGAGAATGTTCTCCTTTGAATAGTCCGGATATTCCTCAAGCCATGATGAGATGCAGTCACCTTTCAGGAACTCGGCATAGGCTTCAATCTCTTCGTCGCTGTATTCTGGAGTGTCGACTATGAAGTCCGGAGTAATCCCGACCTCATGGATGGACGCTCCGCTTGGTGTATAGTAATTGGCAACTGTTATGTTGAGATAACCGCCCATGAAGGAAATCGAGTACTGCATGATTCCCTTTCCGTATGTCGTCGAACCTACGACAATTGCCCTGTTGTTGTCTCTGAGGGCTCCTGTAAGGATTTCACTTGCACTTGCCGTGCCTTCATTGACGAGGAGCACAACCGGAAAATCAAGCGGAACAGCAAGGTATTCGTTCGATGTATAGGCGGTATCCTTGTTGTTTGATCCTTCCTTGAACTTCGTCGTCATGAGCGTTTTGCCGCTTTCGACGAACATGTTGGCGATGCTGAGGGACGAATCGACTACTCCTCCTCCGTTGTTTCTCAGGTCGATTATGAGACTTGTCGCTCCGTTTTCCACAAGGTAGGCGACATCCTCCTTTACGCTGTCATACGTTGTCTTGCTGAATTCCGTTATGGCGAGATAGCCGATATTTCCATCCAGTATCGTCTTCGATGTCGAAGGAGTCGTTATCTCCTCGGGCATGAGTGTTATGTCGAAGACTGCCGAGCCGCGGTGGACGGTGAGTGTTATGGATTCACCCTCCGTTCCTCTTATCTTCTTGCTTGCATCTGTTGCGTTGAGTTCATAAATCTCCTCACCGTTCACATGGCTTATGAGGTCTCCTGCTCTGAGACCTGCCCTGTCTGCGGGTCCGCCGGGGAACGGAGATGTTATGACTACCATATATGTCGTCGGATCATCCCAGTCGATGTATGAGGGATTCACCTTTGTCAGATATGTTCCGATGCCGACGTATTTGCCGTCGCTGTCCTCCTTGTATTCCTCTGCCTCATCGGGAGTCACGTAATATGAATATTTGTCTCCGAGGGAGTCAATCATCGCGGAAATGACGGCATTCTGCATCTTCGTGTTGTCGATTTCATAGAGATAGTTCGAGTCCAGATAGCTGTAAAGATTGCCGAGGGCATAGAGCATTTCCGTGAGGGAAGCGGCACTGCTTGCAGTGCTTCCCGACTGTGATGAGGAGTTGTACTGGGCTGTGTTCGGGGCAACATATTTCTCGAATGACGGCGCTGCGAAGAGAGTCACAGCGGAGAGAAGAACAATCAATAAAACAGCCGTCAGTTTTTTCATAGTGATAGGATAATCCTCTTTTTTCAAAAGAGGGATATTTTTATCTGTATATTTTGTGTTCTTTTACGCCTCCCTGCAGTTCGTCTGAATTGTTTAAAGAAATACAAAAGGCTATACTCACAGCATGGTAATGTTCGTTGATTATCCTTCTTGGTTGTCACCATATGTAATAGAGGGTCTTCCGGTAAGATGGTATGCCGTGATGTACATCTTCGCTTTCGTGACGGCCTATCTCTTCTATTCGCATACCACGGCAAGGGACAAGGACCTCAGGGGCAGGAAGGAAACGGCGGAGAATTTCTTTCTAGTTGTTGTAATATCATTACTGGTCGGAGCAAGGCTGGGATCCTGTTTCTTCTACGACGACGCTGTCTATTATCTCACACATCCCTGGATGATTTTCTGGCCGTTCAGAAACGGACAGTTCGTCGGACTTCCCGGAATGAGCTACCACGGAGGAGTGATAGGCGCAGTAATCGGAGGCTTAGTCTATGCAAGGGTGAAGAAGCTGAACTTCTTCCGGATGGCTGATCACATAGCACTCTGTGTTCCGTTTGCATATACATGGGGAAGACTCGGAAACTTCTTCAACGGAGAGCTCTACGGGAGGATCACGACTTCCCCCCTCGGCATGATTTTTCCCGATGCCGCTCCCTTCAGCACGGCCTACAGCTGGGTCAGGGATTTCTGTGACAGGGTCGGAATAGAATATACGGCAGGTTCGTACGTGAATCTCCCGCGCTGGCCGAGTCAGCTTTTCGAGGCTTTCTTCGAGGGGATAGTCCTCGGAGTGATCATGTGGTTCATAATGAGAAAACTCAAGGAGAAGAGGAATCTTCCCGACGGTACCATGCTCTCTTCCTACCTCATCGGTTACGGATGCATCCGCTTTGTAATCGAGTATTTCAGGCAGCCTGACAGTGATATAGGCTACGTACTTACACTCGGAAGCGGAAGCAGCAACATATATGTGTTCGAGAGTCTGGGCAATATCTCGAAGGGACAGGTATTCTGCTTCATGATGGTTGCAGGCGGAATTCTCCTTCTTGTAATAAACAGTCTAATAAGGAAAAGAGTTAATGATAAACGAAAGAGTTGAAGAGATCAGAAGGATTATGGAGAAGGATGGAGTCGATGCCTGGTACATCACAGGAACCGACCCCCATCAGAGTGAGTACGTTTCGGCAAGATGGAGAACCAGAGAATTCATTTCCGGTTTTTCGGGATCGGCGGGAACGGTGGTCATCACCCGTGATAAGGCTCTTCTCTGGGTTGATTCCCGTTATTATATCCAGGGTGCGGATCAGATCCAGGGAACTCAGTACGTTCTCATGAAGGACGGCATGGAAGGTGTGGACAAGCCTCTGGACTGGCTGAAGAACAACATGAAAGCCGGAGAGTGCGTCGGTGTCGACGGTTCGACGATATCCATCGAGGATTTCAGGAATATGGAGAAAACCCTCAGGGAGAAGAAGGTCAGACTGGCTGCAACAGGTGACTATTTCGACAGCGTCTGGAAAGACAGGCCGGCTCTTCCGTTCAGCAGGTGTGTAAGCATGGCTGACGAATATGCGGGCTTCACACGTGCCGCAAAGATCAACTTCGTCCGTCTCAAGATGAGACAGAGGGGAGTTGAATGGACGTTCATCTCCTCCATAGATGACATTGCATGGCTGACGAATCTCCGTGGTGACGATATTCCGTGTAACCCTGTTTTCATCTCATACGCATTCATTTCCTTTGATAAGGCCGTTCTTTTTGTAGATAAGAAGCGCTTCGACAAGGACCTTCTCAAGAAGGTCGAAGAGGATTTCGAGATAAGACCGTACTCTGATGCACAGAAGGATGTGGCATCTCTTACTTCCAGAGGAAAGGGACTGTATTCGGCGAAGAAGGTATGCTATTCATTCGCTCAATCTCTCGTGAAGAAGAGAAATACGGAAGATACCGACATAACGACAATCCTCAAGGCAAGAAAGAATCCCGTCGAGATGGAGGGCATGAGAAGAGCTCACTTCCTTGACGGCGTGGCATTCGCGAACTTCATGGCATCGATAGATCCTCTCGGAAGCTACACCGAGCTTGAGATAGCTCACCGCTTTGAAGAGGAGAGAAAGAAGATGGAGGGCTATCTGGGACCGTCATTCGAGCCGATTTCCGCATTTGCCGAACACGGTGCGGTCGTTCATTATTCACCGTCTCCGGAGAGCGACAAGAAGATTGAGGGGCAGGGCCTTCTAGTACTCGATACGGGAAGCCAGTTCGAATTCGGAACAACAGACCTTACAAGAACCCTGCTTTTCGGCTCAGAGGCGACAGAAGCGCAGAAGAAGGATTACACGCTCGTTCTCAAGGGACATCTTGCGCTCGCACGCGCAATCTTCCCCAAGGGAACCGTCGGAACACAGCTTGACGTGCTTGCAAAGCAGTTCCTGTGGTGTTCGTGCGAGACATACATGCATGGAACCGGACACGGAGTGGGATGCCGTCTGAACGTGCATGAAGGTCCGATGAACATTTCCCCGCGTCTTCTCAATGTTCCTCTTGAACCCGGCATGGTGGTATCTGATGAACCCGGCGTCTACAAGGCAGGAAGATGGGGAATCAGGATCGAAAACCTTATTGCATGCCAGAGCTTTGAAAAATCGGAGTTCGGCGAATTCTACAATTTCGAAGTTCTGTCGATGGTTCCGTACGAAAAGAAGCTCATAGATGTGAGATATCTCAATGATGTCGAGATAGCACAGATAGATGCCTACCATCAGTGGATCAAGGACCAGCTGATCGACTATGTCTTCGAAGAGACGAAGCCGTGGCTGGAAGAGGCTACAAGCCCACTCAGAAAGTAATTAAGCGGGAGATAATCCCGAGAGGAGAAATATTATGGTTGAACCTTTGAAAAGAAACGGAATCATCAAGAGAAACGGTCCGGTCGTCCTCGTCATCATGGACGGTGTAGGTTTCGGTAAGTACAGGGAGGGAGATGCAGTTGCAAATGCAGTCACAGGCAACCTCGACAGGTTCTATGCCACAAGTCCGTGGACGAAGCTCAAGGCTCACGGAACAGCAGTCGGTCTCCCGACCGATGCAGATATGGGTAACAGTGAAGTAGGACACAATGCAATGGGATGCGGCCGTGTCTTCGACCAGGGTGCAAAGCTCGTTGCATCATCAATCAACAGCGGAAAAATGTTCGAAGGCGAGACATGGAAGAAGCTTGTAGCCAATACAAAGGCGAACAATTCGACACTTCATTTCATCGGACTGCTGTCAGACGGAAATGTTCATTCTCATATCGACAATCTCAAGGCAATGGTTACAGAAGCGAAGAAGGAAGGCGTCAGGAGGGTCAGAGTACATGCCCTGCTTGACGGAAGAGATGTCGGAGAGATGTCTGCTCTCGATTATTTCGATCCGTTTGCCGCATTCCTCTCAGACCTCAGCGCTGACGGAACATTCGACGCGAAGATCGCTTCCGGCGGCGGAAGAATGGTAATCACGATGGACCGCTACAACGCCAACTGGGATATGGTCAGAAAGGGATGGGAGACTCACGTTCTCGGTGAAGGCAGATACTTTGCATCCGCTCATGAAGCCATAGAGACACTCAGAGCAGAGACAGGTGCAATCGACCAGGATCTTCCTCCTTTCGTAATCGCAGAGAACGGAAAGCCGGTCGGAACAATCGAGGATGGTGATTCTGTCATTCTCTTCAATTTCCGCGGTGACCGTGCAATCGAGATTTCGAAGGCATTCCAGGAGAAGGACCTCAAGGAGTTCGACAGAAAGAGATTCCCGAAGGTCGAATATGCAGGAATGATGGAATATGACGGTGACTTGCACATTCCTTCACAGTATCTTGTGTCACCTCCTGCCATCGACAGGACAATGGCCGAGTATCTCTGTGCAAGCGGAATCAGACAGTTCTCGATTTCCGAGACACAGAAGTTCGGTCACGTCACATACTTCTTCAACGGAAACAAGTCCGGCAAGTTCGACGACAGGCTCGAAGAGTATGTCGAGATTCCGTCAGACATCGTTCCCTTCGAGGAGAGACCGTGGATGAAGTGTGCCGACATCACTGACAGAGTTATAAAGGAGATCGAGAGCGGAAAGTGGGACCTCATAAAGCTCAACTATCCTAACGGCGACATGGTCGGACACACAGGAGTATATGAAGCTGTCGTATGTTCCATGGAAGCCATGGATCTTCAACTCGGAAGACTCAGGCATGCCATAGAGAAGAGCGGCGGTGTGATGGTCATTACAGCCGATCACGGCAATGCCGATGATATGTATGAACACGCCAAGGACGGCAGTGTGAAGATGAAGGCAAACGGCGATCCGAAGCCCAAGACAAGCCACTCCCTCAATCCTGTTCCGTGCATCGTATTCGATCCGGAGTATAATGGAGAATATTCGAAAGAGCTCAATACAGGACTCGGAATTTCATCCATACCTGCAACACTGATGAATTTCCTCGGTTTTGATGCTCCGTCGGATTACGACAAGTCAATCATCAATCTCAATAAGTAAGAGAGACTGGTCCTGACAGTGCCCCGCTTCATCTGAAACGGGGCATTTCAACAGGTTATCTGCCGGAAAAAGTCAGATTCCGGAGATAACAGCAGTCCTTTCATCTGACCCTGTATGCCACAAGACCATGGTTCTGATTTGACTCAGATTCCTATCCTTCGGTCTCTCTCTTCTCCTGCAATATTCT
>CAZKIT010000015.1:0-18840 GCA_964552905.1 uncultured Spirochaetaceae bacterium | reverse complement strand
TGGACAGAATCGAGACGATATCGAATGCGATGGAGCTCAGGGGCTTCGGAAAGAACAGGAAGCGTACATGGTACTCTTCGCGTCCGTTCAGGAAAAGCGACTGGGCTGCGCTGATTATTTCCGTTCTATGCCTCGGAATTTCGATAGGTCTTAACTTCGTAAACGGCGGAAGGTACTACAATCCCTTCATTTAGTGAATGCGATTCTCCACCCTTCTCCCGTTCCTATCCCGTATTCGGACGAGAATGAGCCCTGACTCACGGCAACGCCGACATGAAGAAGGGAGTTGATGTAGACAAGCGCCTCCCCCTTTCCGACCTCCGTGAAGTTGCGGCATATACGGAGTCTCCTGCCGTACACAACCCTGTCACGGTACGAAATCGTGACGTAGACATCCTCCCCGTAACTGAAGCTCTTCATGAAGAGAGTATCGGGAATGTTGGTCCAGAGAGAACCGTAACGGGTATCGAGGATGTCTATCGAGCCTTTGATCGAGGAGCCCGCGACAACAGGATCCGCGATGTCGAGCATGACAACTCTGTCCTCAAGGAGAGGCCCCACCTCATCGAATGAAATGAGACCCGCAGCAAGCTTTGCTCCCGTATACGCATAGACATCGCGGCCGTAGAAAGTGTAGGAGCGCTGGCTGTCCTTGAGTCTGTTCGTAGTCTCGCTGATTCTTCTTCTCTCGAGTATTCCGATTCCCGCAGCAACATGCGATAGCGTTCCGTTATCGGGAGTGACGATTATGTGGCCGCTTTTTGTGAGTACGGCGACGCTTTCCCTGTCGCTTCCGACACCGGGGTCTACGACAGATACAAAAACAGTTCCCGGAGCCCAGTACGGTATCGTCTGGATAAGGCGGTAGCTCGCCTCCCATATGTTGAACTGCGGAATCTCATGCGTCAGATCCTCGAGTCTGAGAGAGTGGCATACTTCATCGGCAACGCCGTGCATTGCACTGACAGCCCCGTCGACAGTGCCGAAGTCCGACATGAATACGACAGTTCCCCTCTTCTTCCAGGGTTCTTCCATTTTGAGTGTCTCAGCGTTTTCGTAAACCATGAATCACCTCTTGAGGTCCGGTCTCAAGGCCGACGCGCGTCCGAGGTAGACCATCTTCTTCTCACTTCTCTCCTCGTGACCGACAAGAACGAGAGTGCGGATGCACTTTTCAAGACCTCCCTCAACGTCGGCCTCCTGGGTACAGAAAAGCGGAACCCCGCTTCCGTGCCCTCCCCTGCGGAGTGCCGAAGCCGCATTGAGGCTCCTGAGATCCTTCGTCTGCGAGAACTGTATGAAGACAAGTTCATCCTCACCGAGGAAATTCAGTTCCAGCAGCTTTTCGAACATCTCCCTGACGGCAGGAATGATTTCCTCCGGAGTATCATTTTCGACGGTGACTGCACCGCGGAGTGCGTAGACGCTACATGCCATAGGAGAAACCTCCGGTGATAAGAGTATTGAGAGTATCGAGAACGATGGAAATCAGGAAATAGATGAGGAACCTCACGAGGGTCTTCACTGCCGGAGATATGACCCACACATGAGAGAATACGGAGCAGAGAAGAGATGCGAATATGATCCAGACGCCGACAAGGAAGATCGTCCATCCCATTATCATCTGCACGCTCGTGATAAGAGTGACAAGCTCCTCCCTTACAGGAAAATAGAGAAAGAGCACGAAGAGAAACGCAAAGAACATATACAGCAGTACCAGATAGGTGTGCACACGACTCGAGAGTTCTATGATTCTTCTCATCTCCAACATACCCAGATCTTACCACAGAGAAGAGAATCTCTCAACAGAATGAAGAGCCAAGGACACGGGCAGTCTCACGGTAAAGACGGAATTTCAGGAGCCCTGATATGTGACCTAAGAAAAATCGAAAAAATTTGATAGATACCTCATGAATCTGGTGTTAGACTAACAAAAACGACAAATAACAGGAGAAAATTATGACGATTAGCGAAAAGCTGTTGAAATATGGCGTAAAGACGCCGGACATCCTCCTTCCGAAGAAGGATGTAGATACAAGAAAGTGGGCTGTCGTGGCATGCGACCAGTACACATCGCAGCCTGAATACTGGGAAAGCCTCTCTGAGGAGGTAGGTGATGCGCCCTCCACTCTCAGAATAATATATCCCGAGGTCTATCTCGAATCGGGTGACAAGGAGAAGATCATCTCCTCAATCAACGGAAAAATGAACGAATACCTCGAAGAAGGTATCTTCGACGAATACAGGGACAGTTTCATTCTCGTGGAGAGAACGACCGAGAGCGGCACAAGATACGGTCTCATGCTTGCACTCGACCTCGAGGCATACAGCTACGCCAAGGACTCAAAGACCCTGATCAGGGCGACCGAGGGCACAATACTCTCACGTATCCCGCCGAGAAAGGAAATCAGAAAGGATGCTCCGATTGAAGTTCCTCATATCATGGTACTCATCTCCGACAAGGACAGGAAAATCATCGAACCGCTGAGAGACAAGAGAGACTCTCTCTCCGTAGTATACGACAGCGACCTCAACAAGAACGGCGGTCACCTCAAGGGCTATCTCGTAGACAGTGAAGGCGACAAGGAGGCAATACTCTCCGGCTTCGAGGCCCTCTACGACGCACTTGACCCGGCTAACCCGCTTCTCTTCGCAATGGGCGACGGCAACCACTCCCTCGCAACCGCGAAGTCATGCTGGGAAGACATCAAGCCGACACTCAGCGAAGAAGAGAGAAAGAACCATCCTGCACGCTTCGCGCTCGTCGAAATCGAGAACATCTTCGATCCGGGACTCATGTTCGAGCCGATCCACAGGGTATTCTTCAATATAAGCATGGAGACATTCGATTCCATTCTTTCCAACTTCTGCTCTTCATTCAGCAAGGAGAAGGTATGCTGCAGACACGGCCTCCAGAAGAAGACCAACATGTCCGGTCAGCACTTCGGCCTCAACTGCGGTGACGAGTTCTACGTCTACACGATTGAAGGCGGAGAGAAGGCAATCGCAGCAGGAACAATCCAGCTTGTCATCGACAGAATGCTCGAGGAGAAGAAGGGAGAGGTGGACTACATCCACGGCGTTGACGTAACACTCGAACTTGGTGCAAAGAAAGGCAACCTCGGCATAATACTGCCGGACGTATCGAAGGAGAACTTCTTCTCCGACATGCTCAAGGACGGCGCCTATCCGCGTAAGACCTTCTCCATCGGACACGCAAACGAGAAGCGCTACTACATGGAAGCACGAAAGATCAGGTAATCAGTCAGAGCGGAAACTCATACGAGCCCTGCCGGATGACACGGTAGGGCTTCTTTGTCGCGTCCACCATCGTCGAGCTCATTCCGCCCTTCACGTTCTCGTCCTTCACGATGAAATCGAGCCTGTCACCGAATGCCTTCTCGATTTCGTCAAATGTCAGGAGGCTCGGAGAACCCGAGACGTTGACGGATGTCGAGTAGACGGGGCCCGAGAGAGGAAGAAGGCGCTGGAGGTATCCGTCAGAAGGGACTCTCACGGCCACGGTTGTTCCGTCCGGAGAGGAGAGAATCGCCGTGAGGGAACACGGCCAGAGTGAGAGAATGTCGTCCGGAACGATGAGGCCGCTTCTTCTCACCTGCTCCTTTGTCATGAGGACGATGAAGCTCTTGTTCTTCGGTCTCTCCTTTATCTCGTAGATACGTTCGCTGCAGAGGGGTGAGACAATCCCGCTGAGGCCGTAGATTGTGTCGCATGGAACAGCGCATATCTCACCCCTTCTGAGTCTCTCTGCAACCTTTTCAATATCTTCCGGAGTATGATTGAGAATCACAGCCATTTTTCTTTCCTCCCTTTTTCTTTCCCTTCACCAGGGGAACAACGACAATTATGATTACACTCCAGACGAGGGTTATCAAGAGAGAATAAAGGAAAATCATGAAAGAGGAGAGACCCCGGTATTCATCCGCCGCATCCTCTTCGCTCCCGCCTGTCGGAGGGCTGAAGATATCATCATCGGAGAACGAGTAGATGACATCCCCTTCGACGCTTCCCTTTTCCGATGCCGACCGGGCTCTGTAGCGGAGAGCGTTGATGTCACTTTCCTTCTGTTTGACTTCTTCCTGAATAGAGTTTATCCTTTTTTCAGCAGATTTATTGGCCAATATGCCGTCATTCGAGAAAAAAATGGTCAGAAAAACCAGAGAAATGACAAAAATGACAGCAATAGACAAAACATTAAATCTTGTAATCATAGTATTATATCGATATAATAGTATAACGAATTTGCGTCATTGGCACGTATTTGGGAGGAAAAATAATGGCAAAAGCCAAGAAGACCTGGAAACTGGTCCTTATTAGCGTAATACTATCCGTCCTTATTCTTGCTGCTTTCACTGCAGTTTTCATGAAACTCATTGTTCCTGCTTACAACATCTCCGAAGAACAGGTTTACAGCGTCATGACAAAGGCGCTTCCTATTCTGATTGGTCTTGTATTCATCGAGATTGCTCTCATATCTTCACGTAGAGGCGAGGAAGATTACAGAGAAAACATCGACAAGCTTGCGCCCAATGCTTACGATTCTCCTCTCTATACGGCTCCTGTCGACGATCCTGTATCCCAGAAGAGTCCTTCGAGTGCGGAATTCAACACGAGAACCGAGACTGTCGTGAAGGAAGTCATAAAGGAAGTTCCGGTCGAAGTCATCAGGGAAGTCGTAAAGGAAGTTCCGGTCGAAGTCATCAGGGAAGTTCCGGTCGAAGTCGAAGTTCCGAAGGAAGTACCGGTAGAGGTTGTCAAGGAAGTTGTCAAGGAAGTACCGGTCGAAGTCGTCAAGGAAGTTCCGGTCGAGGTCATCAAGGAAGTCGAAAAGCCTGTTGAAGTCATCAAGGAAGTCGTCAGAGAAGTTCCTGTCGAAGTCATCAAGGAAGTCGAGAAGCCTGTCGAAGTCATCAAGGAAGTCGAGAAGCCTGTCGAGGTCATCAAGGAAGTCGAGAAGCCTGTCGAGGTCATCAAGGAAGTCGTCAAGGAAGTTCCTGTCGAGATTATCAAGGAAGTCGAGAAGGAAGTCGAAGTTCCGACAGCCGAGCCCGAAGTCACCTACTCCTTCGAGGAAGCTCTCAAGGAAGAAATCGCAGAAGCAAAGAAAGTCGGTTACCCGCTCACTCTTGTCTCTGTCAAAGGAAAGAGCGAGGAAGAAGTCGAGAAGGCTCTCGATGCTCCGTCATTTGCACATGGCGATGCTCTCTGTGTCATCCTCCCTTACACAAGAGCAAAGGATGTACAGAAGAAAGTCAGACTCCTCGGCGGAAAGTCAGTTGAAATGGATGCTCAGAGCACAGCGGAAAGCATGCTCAAGGTAGCCAGCAAATAAAGAAGCCCGAACAGAGCGAACGGCATAGAGAAATCTATGCCTTTTTTATTTAAGGAGGTCACATGTCAAAGGTATTACTGATCAACGGCAGCCCGCACTCTTCCGGCTGCACATATACGGCACTGAGGGAAGTTGCCGATGCTCTCGAGAAGAGAGGGATAGAAACAAGAATCTACCAGATAGGAACAAAGCCTGTCGCAGGCTGCATAGCATGTAACAGATGCGGAAGCACCGGCCGGTGCATCTTCGATGACGGAGTGAACGAGATAGCATCCGTTATAGACGACTATGCGGCACTCGTTGTAGGCTCCCCTGTCTACTACTCCGGCCCTTCCGGGCAGCTCTGCTCCTTCCTCGACAGACTCTTCTACACGGCAGGAGGCAGGATGGCGAACAAGCTCGGCGCTGCAGTCGTGTCATGCAGACGTGGAGGCGCAACGGCGGCATTCGAAAGACTCAACAAATACTTCGAGATATCGAACATGCATACGGTAGGGTCACAGTACTGGAACCAGGTTCACGGGCACACTAGCGAGGATGTCAGAAAGGACGAGGAAGGCTTACAGACGATGAGAGCACTCGGAGAGAACATGGCATGGCTCATAAAGTGCATAGAGGAAGGAGACAGAGCCGGCATAGAGCGACCTGTCTACGAGAAGAGAAAAGTCACGAACTTCATAAACTGAACGACAGACGGGAGGCCTCAGACCTCCCGTTCTTCTTACCATATGTCCCGGATGAGACAATCAGACCAGTAATGGGTAGAAAGCCATTGCGAGAAGAACGAATATGGTGACATTCTTCAGTGTTTTCTTCATCGTTTTCCTCCTTTGGAACCTTTACAAAATTCGAACGAAATAGCCGCGCTGCGGGATGATTAACAAAGAAAGGACTCGAAAGGCTTACCCTGAGTCCCCAGATAATTAACTAGATTCCTTCCCACAGAGAAGGCTAAACCTTTCATCTACTTATATAACTTTATCATAGTTTTTCTATAAGTCAAGTCCATTCTCGCAATTTTCTTCATTTATTTTGAGGTATAGGGCAGTTGAGAAGGCTAAAGCTCATTATCACTTCACGGAACACAGAGCAGTCACCTTGTGAATTCCCAGTCATCGCGTCAGGCATAGATAAAAACCGAATCCTTCATTCATGCTCTATTCCACACGGCAAGAAAAAGGGAGACGGCCCCGCCGACGCGGTCTCCATCTCCCTTATCTGAAAACTCAATGAGGATCAGGTCGTGCTTCCTGTGGTAATCCACTCGACAGCCTTGATGTAGGCATCATCCCTGTTTTTATCAAGTTCCGTCTCGATATCCGGTGTGATACCCTTTGTCTCGTAGCTTACCATATCATTGTCGACGAACTGGTATGTCGTCGTGTAGACGGAGAGATGTGCACTCTCGAAGGGGCCTCCGTTGAAGAGTTTTCTGTCAGTGAGGGCACAGGTTCCGCCGAATGTCGTATGGCCGATGATCTTCGTGGAGGGGAGAAGCTTTGCTATGATGCAGGAAACCTCCGAGCACGACACGCTGAAGCCGTTGACGAGCACCGCCACGGGTCTGGAGTAATCTCCGCTGAGCTTCTCGTTGACATAATCCTTTTCGATACTGAAGCTTGTCCATGGGGTGTACTCGAGTCTCGAGTATCCTGACTTGTATCTGACATAGCCGAACTTCGTCTCGGAAGAGAAGAATGAACCCCAGATCATCTCCAGGAATGACACGGCTCCGCCGCTGTTGCCGCGTATATCGACGATGACACCCTTGATTCCGGTCTTCTCCTTTCCGTTTATGGTGCACTTGTCTTCCGCCGTAACGGACGTGAGGGATTCGTACATTCCGGGAAGTCCCCTGAGTCCCTTGATACCCTCCTCTGCTGCACTCTTGAAAACAGGATCCGTGATTGTTCCGTCCGTAAGGGCATCACTTATCTCCTCGATATAGCCGCGGAGAGTCTTCACAGCGTCCACCTTGATGTATTCCCTGTCCCTGTCATTGAAATCCTTCTCATCCTTTGTCAGGGTGTCAAGGAGGAAGATAGCGTTGCCGAAATCGGAGAAGTAGACATATAAGACACCGTCTTTGTTGACGCCGTAGAAATATGACGAAAGGCTGAGTGTGTTGACGATGATATTCCACTTGAGCGCAAGCCTGCCTTCAATCTCGCTGCTGGCTCCGATCGCCTTCACCTTTTCGTCGCTGACTGTCTCGAAGGAAGCATCGCAGTATGCACCGTCCGGAAACTCCGTGTCGATATCACCCGACACACAGTGGAAATAGCTTTTCTTGGTCACTGCTTCCGTATCTTCATCCTTCTCCTCCCCCAGGTCGCTTATCTCGGTAAACGAAGGGATGGCTGCCTTGTAATATTCAAGCTTGTCTCCCCCGTCATAGTACCTTCCCGAATCGTTTATGCTGGTAGGATACGGAACACCGTAATTGCCCACCAGCGTCAGATCCGGCCATGACATGATGTCTCCGCCTGTCTCAGCGTATTTCTGCAGGAGGGCGGGGCTGCATCTCAGGCTCTGGCCGAAGCCGTCAGTCACCTTGAGGTTGTAGTGGTTGTCGTGAACGTTGAAGGCTATCTCCTTGAAGTATCTGAAAGCAATGATGGAATCTTCCTTGTCCGTGTAGTCAAGTTCCTGGAAAAGGGGAAGATACTTATCGTAGACCTCGTCCCAGTCGAAGGAGGCGTCATCGGAGAAGTGAACATACTCGTTGTTCATCTCGTTCCAGTACTGGAGGAAGATGTCCTCCCATGAGTCATCAGGTGCCTTCACCCTGTCCGAGCAGGATGAAAGCAGCATGAGTATTGCAGAAAGTATGAGAATAAGTCTGATTTTCTTCATTTGTTGATCCCCCAGAGTATGCCGAGTGTTACACAGAAGGTGGAGTTGTGTGTGATATACCCTCCGTGCTTCTGACTCCTGTTCATGTCGGTAAGTGAAAGGTCGTACTCTCCCTGGATGTACCCCTGGAAGGAAGCGAAGTTGATATCACAGCCGAGCTTTGCAGATACCCCTGCATCGATACGGTTGTAGAGCGAAAGATCGGTCATCGTATCGACATTCTCCTTCTTCGCGTTTCCGTTGAGAACGAAACCTGCCTTCCGTGCATAGACCCAGCAGCCTGCAAAGCCGCCGACGGATGCGTAGATGTCGAACTGCTTCACCGGAATCGAGAATCTGAAGAGAAGCGGTAGTATAACGAAGCCGTTGCTGATGCTGAGGTCGAAGTTTGTCTGCCTCGTTCCGGAAGCGGAGACGGTCTGGGAGTAACCGTGGTTCTTCGCATAGACTGCGAGTCCTGTTTCGAGTCCCATGTTGTCGTTGAAAGTGACTACGACCGGAACAGATACCTTGTATCCCGCAGCGGGACTGTAGCTGTAGTCACGGTAGCCTTTCGCCGCCAGGACGGTGTTGAAAGTGACGCCGCCCTCGGCACCGACATAGACGGTTGCGGCGGAAAGCGTCAGCACTGCACAGAGGAGTGCCGAAATTACGATAAGTTTTTTCATGACGACATTATGACGATTAAGCCACATCAGGTAAATACATTCATATCGTAATGTCAAACGATTATGCTGTAACAAGATGTTTCAAAGAATAGTCACAGTCGGAAAGGTGAAAACGATAAGAGCGGCTGTTCAGTCCTTGAGCGGAATATCGAACACCATGCGGTCCCGTGTGAGCACGGTCTCGGGAAATACATCCCTCGCTTCCTTTACGAGTTTCTTCAGTTCCCTGTCGGTGTAACGGGGCGAGTAATGCTGCAGACACATTTTCCGGCAGTTTCCGTCGCGTGCGATCATTCCGGCCTGTCCCGCCGTCATGTGCTTCTTCTCCACCGCCGTATCGATGAGCTCGTTCTCGAACATGCTTTCGCAGAAGAGGAGATCGGAGTTCCTCACATAGTCCGAGATTTCCGGAAAGTAGAGCGTGTCGGTCACGTAGCTGAACTTCCTTCCTTCCCTCTCCTTTCCCATGACATCCGACGGCCTTATCACACGTCCGTCGTCCAGCGTGACGCTCTCTCCTTTCTGTAACAGGCCGAAAAGAGGTCCTCTGGGAACTCCGAGTGCGACAGCCTTGTCGGGGAAGAACTCACCCTTGCGCTTCTCCTCAGTGAGGGAGTAGCCGAAGCAGGGCTTCGTGTGATTGAGGGGAAATGCGTTTATGGTGAAGCCGTCACCCGAATGAATCACTCCCCTCTCGACCGGTGTGAATATGATCTCGTAGTTGATGTACATGTCGAGGATGCGCCTCGATGACTCGATGTACTCCCCCAGTTTCTGCGGTCCGTAGATATACAGGGGATCCTCTCTGTCAACCTGACTTGAAAGCATCAGGAGTCCCGGAAGTCCCGTGACATGGTCGGCATGCATGTGAGAAATGAAGATTGCACTGATTTTCTTCCATCGCAGGGACAGCATCTTCAGCGACACCTGTGTGCCTTCGCCGCAGTCGAATAAGAATAATTCCCCGTCACGGCGAACAAGCACCGATGTGAGGAATCTGCCGGGAAGCGGCATCATGCCGCTCGTTCCGAGGGAGAATACCTCTAAGTTCATACCGAAAGACTACAACAGATGGATGAAAAATACCATCACTCTCCCTTTATCTCTCTCCCCAGTTCCGCACCACGTGTTCTCCAGAGTTCGATGCGGAGGGTCAGAGACGAACAGAGAAGCATGAGAAGGAGCATCAGGAGCAGGGACGTGACGGGAACGGAAAGCGTGAACGACGTTATGTAATACTCGATGAGTTCGGGTTCATTCGCGGCGACGAGCTCGATTATCGAGGGAGAGAGAAGCGAAAGCAGAAGACCGGCGAGAATACCGAGAACTGATGAAAAGAAGACGCTTTTCACCGTCATTCTCCGGTATATGCGACGGACATTCTTCTCGCTCATTCCCATGAGCCTCAGCGATGCGATGTCCTTTCTGTCACGCGAAGTGTAGACGTGGGCTATGTCGGCGCTGAAGAATGCGGCGAGAAGCGCCACGAAGATGAGGATCACGTAAAGAATCATGATGGACTGATCCACGTTCGTGCAGAGAGAAGAATACTTTGCCCTGTAGCTCTCCGCCCAGATTCCCTGCGTTCGGAGAGACTCGAGAAAGCTCTCTATGTCCTCGTTCCTGTCAAGCAGGATCTCATAGACGGAATCGCCGTCTATAAGCGAAATATCAACAAAACCCAGGTACCTGTCCAGCTGTGCATAACCGGACGAGTAGATTCCCTTCACCGTCATGAGAAGAGGTCTCGCCCTTCCCTTCTCCGTCTCGTAGAGAAGGAGTGTCATCTGGTCACCGACAGCCAGATCCAGGGAGGACGCTAGAGTCGAGGAGATTATTATCTCATTACGGAAGCTCTCATCAGAGAGAGTGAGCTTCATTCCTTCCCCTCTTTCCCCTGAAAAGTACTCCTCTATGTTCACTCCTTTGAGATGTACAAGGCTCCTTCCCGAAGAGGCATAGAGAATCCCGTCCCCGGTCTTCACCTCATCCGTCCTTGCATTCCTGTATCCGGAGACATCGACATAGGCCTCGCTCTCGACGCTTGAGCAGCCGAGGAGAACTATCATGCGTTCTATAGCTCCCGTCATCGAAGATATGAAAACCATGACGAACGAAAGCGTCATCACGATGAGAAAGACTATGAGGGAGGGCGCATAGTGCGAAAGGATGTAGCGTATCTTCATCCCCTTTCCGCTTCTGCGTCCCAGATATAGTTTCTCCCCTTCATTTCTCATACAGGACTCCGTTCATGAGTGTAAACATCCTGTCCGCCTTTTCAGCAAAGGAGATGTTGTGCGTCACCAGAAGAAGCCCGCGCTTCTCCTTCCTCACTGCATCAAGAAGCAGTGACTCGGTAATGAGGCTCGTCTCCTCGTCGAGGCTTCCGGTGGGTTCGTCGGCAAAGACAATGTTCGCTCCGGGAGAGAGGGCACGTGCAATCGCCGTGCGCTGTCTCTCTCCTCCCGAGAGTGCCGCCGGCCTGTGGTCGGCCCTGTCCTCCATTCCGACGAGGGTAAGGTAATGCATGGCCTTCTCGAAGGCATCCTTCTTCCTCTCTCCGCGGATCAGAAGAGGCATCGCGGTGTTCTCCAGCGCAGTGAAATCTTCAAGAAGCATCGAATTCTGGAAAACGAAGCCCATGTTCCTGTTTCTCAGCCCTGCGAGCGCGCTGTCCGAGAATGAAGATACCTCCTTTCCCATGTACAGGATCCTTCCCGATGTGGGAAGCGAAAGGAGAGCGGCAATCGAGAGAAGCGTGCTTTTCCCGCTTCCGCTCTTTCCTGTTATCGCAATGGATTCGCCGCTGTGGAGAGAGAGGGAGATATCCTTCAGGATACTCAGCTCTCCTCCCTTCGGAAGCGGGAATGACTTTGTTATGTTCTCCATTCTCAATAATTCATCATTCTGCATGTATCACCTCATATAGTTCCCGCCGGTTCCTCTTCGCGTTCTCCCGGAATGTGAAAATCACCGTCATGACAAACATGAAGAAGGAGAAGAAGAGAAATCCTCCGAGAGGCAGATCGAGAGTCATCGTCACTATTCTGTCAGACGACAGGGAATATGCCTCGATGCCGCGGAGTGCGAGAATGCCGAAGACCAGGGCCAGGGCAACGCCGATTACAATAACGATGAGGAACGAGAAGAGTACCACAAGACCTGTTCTTCTCTTCCCCAGGCCGAGAATCTCGAGTTCGGCCATCTCCTTCTCCCTGGAGCGGGAGAAGAGAGCAACGCTCGATTTCATCGACACCGCGATGATGACAAAGAGAAGCGACAGCACCGCATACATCAGGGCCTTCTCAACAAGGAAGGCCCCATAGAGGCTTGACTCCGCGTCCTGCCACGATGTGACTGCATAGCCCGCAGCCTCGAGAAGGGCAATATCTTCATCGTCCGCTCCCTTCACGGCCGTCTTCAGCGTGACGTTTTCATCTGCCTCAGACAGAGGAAGGAAGAGCATCGTGTCATCGAACTCGCTTCCGAGCTCCGTATAATATATTCCGCTTATCTCATAGTCGGTGTTCTTGAGGGCCGTCACCTTCTTTCCGCTCTTCAGCATCGAGAGGGTAACCGTTCCCCAGCCGCTGGTGCGGTAGAACGTGTACGGCACGGCAAGAGAAAGGGCGTCTCCGATGTAGAACTTCAGGCCCCCGTCGTATGAGGAGTCTATGTACCGCACAAGGTATGAACCGCTCTGTGTTATCGCCTCGCCCTCTCCGTATGTGAAAACCGTTGCGGAAGGCAGAAGAGACTGTATCTCCGCACTTCTGTCCCCGTCGACAGTGCAGTCGAATGACCTTACATCCCTTATGCTGTCAAACCTCGATCCCTGGAGGAAATCCATCACCGAAATGACTACAGTCACCACGACAAGGGAGAGCATGACGGTCAGGACTATCCTGAGCGACCTGCTTCTCAAAGCCTTCGAACGTGGAAATGCATAACGCATGGAAAGGCGGAGCATCATAGTGCGTAGGCCTCCTTTATACGTCGTCCGTCACTGTCGTAGATGAAAACGTACCTGGCTTCTCCGTCGACAAAGCGCCTCTCTTCGACACTTCCGTCCTCAAGCGTCCGTCTCTCGCTTATCTTCACCCCAGATGACGAATAACGGGAGAGAACCTCCTCTCCGTCCGTATATGTCGTTATATAGATGCCGTCGCTCTTCGTCTCCTTTCTTTCAGCAAGGGTTCCGTTGTCCAGGTACGAATATGTGATGTCGACTGCATCGCCTTTCTCGCTGACGAGGCGTCCGTTCCTGTCGTAGCGTCTCGTCACTCCGTCAGAGACCTCCTCGTATCCTCCGTCCTCCGTAGGCGTGGAGATGACAGAGGCGGTGTCGAATGATCCGACTTCCATCCGCTCCCCGTTCTCGTAGACAAACCAGTCGTCCGTTATGTATACACCTTCATCCTTCTCCCTGTAGTAGAGAAGCACGCCGTCACTCGTCGTGACATACTCGACCTTGTACAGAAGCTCACCGTTCTGAGAGTAGTTATAACCTCTGAGGAGAGTGCCGGAATAAATGTAGTTGTATTCAACGGTCACATCGCCGGAATGGATGATCTTCCTCTCGATGTTGCCGTCACTGTTGAGCCAGACTCTCTCCTCCCTTCCGTTTTCGCTTCTGGTCCATCCCGATGATGAAACTGTCTTTCTGGAGTATTCCGTACCGTCATGGTAGAGAATCTCGGCATTTCCGTTCACCTCCAGAATCCATTCGGAGGAAGTGACCGATTCCGCGCTTCCCTTCTTCTGGGCAAGTGCATTCGAGACGTAGTATGATGCACTGAGAGAAAGCGAAAGGAAAATCAGGATGAGAAGAGAGAGGACTCTTTTCAAGTTCAGCCCTCCAGACCGATGAGTGCGTTGAGGTACTCTTCCCTGTCAAACGGGTGGATGTCGGTGTATTTTTCTCCGGTACCCACGAAGAGGACCGGAAGACCCAGTGTCTTTCCTATCTGGACAAGAGCTCCGCCCTTTGCCGCCGAATCGTACTTCGTCAGTATCACGCCGTCGAGTTTCACAGCCTGGTTGAAGAGAGAAGCCTGGCTGAGGCCGTTCTGCCCCGTCGTTGCGTCTATGACGAGGAATTTCCTGTAGTTCTTCTCGCTGATTCCTCTTCCCTTCACGATCTTGTCCATCTTCTGGAGCTCTCTCATGAGATTCTCCTTGTTGTGCATACGGCCTGCGGTGTCGACAAGGACGAGGTCATCCTTCTGTGCGACGGCTGATGTGACAGCATCGTAGACGACGGCGCCCGGATCCGAACCGGTATGCTGCTTGACGATTCTCATTCCGAGTCTCTCGGCATGTATGTCGAGCTGGTCGACCGCAGCGGCACGGAACGTGTCGGCGGCTGCAAGAAGGACCTTCTTCCCCTTTGCTCTGTAGTACGAACCCATCTTCGCTATGCTTGTCGTCTTTCCGACCCCGTTGACACCGAGAATCATGAATACATTCACCCCGTCGTTCAGCTCGACCGGATACTCCTGAATGTAAAAGGAGAGAATCTCCTTCATGAGGAGCTGGAGATCCCGCGCTTCGGTGAGCTTCTTCTCCTTCGCCTCTTTCCTGAGTTCCGTTATGATTTCATCCGTCAGTCTCGAACCGAGGTCTCCCTCGATGAGCGTGTCTTCGAGATTCTCGAAGAACTCCTCGTCTATCTTCTTCGATGTGAACAGGCTTTTTATCTTCGCACTGAATTTCGAGAATAATCCCATAGTCTTCTTCCTTATAGGCCTGTCGAGGCCGTGTTATAATAGTCTACAGCATTCTGTATGAGATTTACCAATGAAAGTATCGTCGCGCCTGTAAAAACGACGCGTACGGCTCTTCCCGCCGTTTCAGAATAGTAGTTCGAGATGCTTTCAGATGCCGCGTAACCTCCGAACGAGACAAGAACATAGAAGAGCGAAGAGTAGAATGAGCTCTTCTTCTCCTCCAGAAGGTTTCCGCCCTCCGTCCAAGAAGGTGCCATCTCGAGTGTGATGTGCCCGTCTTTTCTTCTCTCCTGGTAGGAATAGCTCTGGAAGCCTTCACTCTCGAGTGTGATCACGTATGGTGTCAGGGCCGAGGAGAGATATCTTCCCGTTTTCATCACGCCGTTGTAATAGAGTGACGCGCTGTACGGGTATGTCGTCACAAGCAGGGGAAAGCGCTCCTCCTCTTCGAGCGCGATGGATATCGTATCACTCTCTCCGCCGAGGAGAAGAGTATATTCTCCGCTTTTATATCCGTAACCTGAGAGAGCGAAGGTATGTTCTCCTTCGGAAAGGACTATGTAGTCCGCTTCTCCGTCATGAAGAGTGCCGTCAACCAGAAGCGTCGCATCCGACGGCGTCAGATCAAGCCGGTAGAGATGATACCCGTCTCCGAGAAGGAGAGAAGCGAGAAGCGTATGGAGAACGTCCTCCTCGCTCTCAGCCGTCGCACTGTTGTACCATGCTCTATGTATCTTCTCACCGTTGAAGAGAACGGTGACAAGATAGACATCTCCGTCCTTTTCCGATGAGATGCAGAATATGCCGTCAAGGCTGTATGCATTCCTCAGATAGAGATATGCCTCCTCATCCGAAGACGCGAGGAACTCACTGTACGGCGAAAGGTCGGCGGAAACGGTCTCAATGTCGAGGAGGGTGTACTCCTCATCTTCCTTCTCCGCCGCGGAGGTGAAGGATTCACTCTGACTTTTTTCCGTCATCATCTTCATTTCCGCCTTCTTCTCCTCTCTGTCGGCCCTTTCCCGTCTCAGGGAGAGTGCCTTGGCCGAGGAAGCGGACGGAAAAGAGGAAAGCACGGCTGTGAAAAGGGAGACATAGCTCTCGTTATCACCCTGGACCGTGACTCTGAAGCTCTCCGCCCCGACAGGGAAAACGGAGAGCAGCAACATGACAGGCAGAATGATAAGGAGCCTACTCCTCTTTCGCATAGTGGAGATAGCTTTCAATGAAGTCATCAATCTCTCCATCCATTACTGCGGATATGTTTCCGGTTGAATAGTTTGTTCTGTGATCCTTCACAAGAGTATAGGGCTGGAAGACATAGGAGCGGATCTGGCTTCCCCATGCGATATCCTGCTTGGCGATGGCATTGGCCTCCTTCTCCTTCTCCTTTTCCTTCTGGTAGTACTCGTAGAGCTTGGCCCTCAGCATCTTGAAGGCGACATCCTTGTTCATGTACTGGCTTCTCTCGTTCTGGCACTGTACGACGATTCCGGTTGCATAGTGCGTGATTCTGACGGCAGAGTCGGTCTTGTTGACATGCTGTCCTCCGGCACCGCCTGCACGGTATGTGTCGAGTCTGTAGTCCTCCGGCTTGATGTCGATTTCGATATCGTCATCGACTTCGGCAGAGGCATAGACTGAAGCGAATGACGTGTGACGTCTCTTCGCGGCGTCGAAGGGTGAGATTCTGACAAGTCTGTGGACTCCCGCCTCTCCCTTGAGATAGCCGAAGGCATACTCCCCGCTCACCTTCATCGTAACGGATTTAATACCGCCTTCGTTCTCTTCAAGATCGAGGATCTCGCACTTGAAGCCGTGGCGTTCCGTCCAGCGGATGTACATTCTCATGAGCATGCTCGCCCAGTCTGAAGCCTCCGTTCCGCCGGCTCCGGCATGGACGGAGAGATAGAGGTTGTTCCTGTCGAACTTTCCGTCGAGAAGCGTCTTGACCTTCAGCGGCTTGAATTTCGCCTCGAGGGCGTCAATCTGTCCCTGGAGTTCGAGTCTCAGATCCTCGTCCTCTTCGCCCTTGTACATCTCGATAAGCTCCCCGAGGTCATCGATCTCACCGATGATCTCCTTCCACGGATAGTAGCTTTCCTTGAGTGCATTCAGCTTCTGGAATGTCTTCTGTGCCGACTCCTGGTCATTCCAGAAGTCGCTTCTGGCTGTCTCTTCCTCGAGAGCCTTTATCTTTGATTCCGTGTCAGACGCTTCAAAGACGCCTCCATACATTGTAGGCTTCAATCTTTATATCTTCGAACTTTGATCTGTTTTCAATGAACATGGCGTTAATTCTCCTTGCTTTCTTTTCATTTATTTGAAATATCTCTGATATTCAGTCTATAGGTTACCGACTCATCGAGGGGAACTTCAAGTGGGAATGTGAACGTCAGCTTCTTCCAGATGACGAATTCCTCCATTCCCTGTCCCGTCATCATCCTCACGCTGCTGCCTTCCTCGGTAAGCGTGAACGGCGCTGTGGATGTTATCGTAAGGGAGGACAGAGCCTCCTTCGAGCCGTATTTCACGGTCTTTGCCTCGACCTTTCCCGTCGTGAACATCTCTACTCTCTGCTCCGGAGTAAGGAGCATCCCGTCCTGGAACGAGAGATATATCGAGACGGAATAGCTTCCGCCCACTATGTCGCCGCTCTTCGGCGTCAGGGTCGAATCGAGGGTGAACGTATTGGTCTTGAGCTTGTATCTCTTCGTAAGGACGAAGGGAAGAGACGACGAGGAAGGTGTCGTGAAGACTATTTCCGTACGCTTGCGGTCGAGAATCTCGGGTGAGAAGAATATGGACGAGGTCTCATACTGCTTGCCGAAGGCGCTCACCCTGTCCTCGAAGGAACGTCTGAGGGGGGACGAGTAGTCGTCCTCGCTGAAAAGCGGCCTCGTGTCGAAGAGGTTGACAGTCTGTGGAAGATAGTCGAATTCAGGGCACTGGGCTCCACGGGGGGAGACGACGGCAAGATAGTTGCCGTTGCACATGACATAGTCATTCTGCCCTATCTCCTCATAGTCGTATTCCTTCATCGAGGGACCTTCGGTCTCACGCCAGAAACAGTTCTCGGCATCGAGAATCGCGCGCCAGAAGACCCTGTGGCAGTTGTATCTGAGCGGGGCGAACTCCGAATCGTAGATGAATATGTTCCCCATCGACGTATTGAAGAGCGCCGTCGTGACGTCCTTCTTGAGGAAACGGTTGTTTCTTGTCTGTATGTTCTCGGCAACGGTGATGAATCTGTTATAGATGTATCTGAAGCATTCGTTCTTCACGAAGAGAGTATTAATTGACGAAAGCGAATAGCTGACCGAGTCGCGGCCGTACCAGCCCTGCGGAAGGTAATCGGCTCCGGAGACGGGAACGGACGAGAGAGGCAGAGTCTGGACTCTGTCGAGTATGTCACACAGGAGCATTCCCGGTCTGTTGCCCTTTCCCTCCCTTACACAGCCCAGTACAAGCTGGTCGATGTTGAAGAATATGACGGCCCCGTCGCCCAGAGAATGAATTGCAGCGAAGATGCGGTTTCTCAGTTCCTGGTAGTCCGTTTTCCCTTCGCTGTAATCCTTCACGGCGGCGGAAACGGAATCGGCGAAGGGGTAGATGGTCACCTTCTTTCCGAGTTCGTTCATTATGAAGGGCTCCCCGGAGACCGCTTCATCCCTGGCCGAATATGTTGAAATGAATACGTTGTCGATGCCTGCGTTGTTGAGCAGGGAGACGTAATGCGGCTGCCAGAGCTCGCCGTAGAAGAATGCGGAGCGCGGAAGCACTCCGTATTCATGTCTTATTTCGCTTGTGAGCTTCTCGATCTGACCGCCCCTGTCCTTCGGCGGAAGAAGAGAGAGGACGCTTTCGCTCCATGAGCCGGAAAGCGGCTCGATGTCCCCTCTCTTCGAGAGCATCCTCACCAGCTGTGTGTAATCCTTTCTCTCACGCCTCATGTACTTGATCATCTGCGATGACTGGTAAAGCATCACGCGGTTCCCCGGCTTCGAGAAAAGATATGAAAGAAGAGGTTCGTAGACGAGGGAGAGGGTTTTTTCAAAAAGAGAGGAAGGTGCGCTGAAAAGCGTAGTATATATTCCAAGAAGCACCTTCATCTCATTCTCCTCTGTCCTCCTCTACAGTTTCAGAATGCACTTCTGAGGACACTTCTCGCATGCGAGAGCTGCATTCTCCTGACTCTTCGTCACATCGTTGTGTGAAAGGAAATTCTCGACGA
>CAZKIT010000014.1:0-20122 GCA_964552905.1 uncultured Spirochaetaceae bacterium | reverse complement strand
GTGCCGCGACAGGCATACTCGATGTATTGCAGACGATGATTGTTCTCTCCATGAGGGAGCGTCCCGTTCTGGGGTCGACGAGTTCGGGGAATTCCTTGAGAGTCTCGACAACCTCACCCGCACGCTCACCGCAGGCAGCGATGATTACTATATCGACATCGGCGTTCTTGCTGGTAAGGTGCTGGAGTACAGTCTTTCCTGCACCGAACGGACCCGGGATACAGTATGTTCCGCCCTTTGCAACGGGGAGGAATGTATCGATGAGCCTGATCTTCGTGACCATCGGTTCATCAGGTCTGACTCTCTCGCTGTATGCCCTGATAGGCACCTTTACAGGCTGGGTGATGATCATCGAGAGGTCCTTCTTCTCGCCTTTCTGGTTCTCGATAGTGCAGATCGTGTCCTTTGCATGGTATCTGCCGTCCGCAGCGATTGAAACGATCTTCCATTCTCCCGTCAATGTGAACGGAACGAATATGCGGTGAGTGAAGAGGAGTTCCTTCACTTCACCGAAGCTGTCGCCTGCAAAGACGATGTCTCCCTTCTTCTTCGTGACCTTCAGATCCCATTCCTTATTGGGAATCGGGTCAAGGTATACACCTCTCTGGAGGAAGAAGCCGCACTTCTCGGCAAGCTGCGGAAGCGGGTTCTGGAGGCCGTCATAGACCTGTGTGAGAAGGCCCGGTCCGAGTTCGACGGAGAGCATGGAGCCTGTGAACTCTACCCTGTCGCCGACTGAAAGGCCGGATGTATCTTCATAAACCTGTAGGTCAGCAACGTTTCCGGTGACACGGATGACCTCACCCTTGAGGCTCTCGGAGCCGACGAGGATGAAGCCTACTTCGTTCTTGATTACAGTATCGTCAAACTTTACCTTGACGAGGTTGCCGTTTACACCGACAACACTGCCGGTTTTATTACTCATAAGTTACTCCTTAAGGAAATATCTTTTCTGATATCCTGATAAAGTCGGTCGAACTCCTCTCTGCCCTTCTCCCTGTCGAACGAGGAGACACGCTCCTTTATCTGCAGAAGAAGACCGTAGATGATGAGGGCGTCGAGAGAGAACTGCGAATTCACCTCATGTGACGAGAGGAACGAGAAATACTCGCCGAGTACCGCCTTCTCGGCTTCGAGGGGATTCTCCATCTTCACGATAGCCTCGGCCTTCGAATGTATAAGCTCGTTGTGTTCGCACCTTGCCCTGTAAAGCGCGTCATTCTTTCCGAGCTTCTTCGCCCTTTCCTCCGTCAGATATTCATTCAGAGAATAGTTGAAGTCGTCCCAGTCTGATATGATGCGGCTCGACACCTTCTCCTTCTCATGGTCGAAAGTGGCCTTCGTGAGCGTCTGGTAGTCCTTTCCCGAAAGCTGTTCAGAAGCAAGGGAGAGGAATGACGCGTAGCTCATCGGAGACTCGCGGTCTATCGAGAGGTACGGAAGAGATGCGATAAAATAGATGTACTCAGCCACCGCGCTTCTCCTCAGATGAGTTCTCTGACCGACTGTGAAATATACGGATAGAGAAGCTTTACTATCTCTTCATCAGAGAGATCGATGTAAGCCCTGCCGTCCTTTGCAACGACCTTGAAACCGCCCTGAAGGGACTGGCTGAATGTCAGTTCGACTCCGCGCTTGAGCTCACCGGCCAGCTCGGAGGCAAGTGACGCCGCGATTTCCTTTCTCCTCGATTCGGGGAGAACGACGCTGACATCACCGGTGAATTCACTGACGATGACAGTCCTGAGTATCTCGCTGAGGGATGACTCATCAAGTGCCCCGTCGACCTTGCTGTCAAGAAGAGCCTGGATCTTGCCTTCGACTTCCTTTCTGAATGAAAGGGAGAGATCGCGCGCCGCCATCTTCAGAGACTGATTGAAGCTTGCCCTTTCCTTCTCAAGCTGAAGACTGCCTTCCCTGAGAAGCTTCTCCTTCTCTTTCTCGGCCTCCTTCACGATTGACTCGGCCTTCAGAGTAGCCTCTTCGATGATTTTCCTGCTTTCTTCAGTGGCACTGTCGATGCCTTCCTTCTTTATCGAGTTAATTAAATCTTGAATCTGCTGTTCCATTTAGAAAACCTCAAGTATCTATTTTAAACGGTAAAAATTCAAAAATAAAGCAGAAAAACACAACATTCTCGCCGAAAAACGTCCGGAAAATAAGATTTTACAGAAAAAATGGGGGATTTGCTCAAATTTATAAAAATATATAGAATACAGTCATGTCAATTCCGAAAGAATTTCTTAGATTAGATAAAATTAGAGCTGTATGCAGGATAAAAAACCTGAAGACAGATGAAATCTATCTCTACAGCACCCGGGATGCCGTTAAAAGTTACTCCGACGAGCGCTTTAAACTCGACCTCGGCATACACGAGTCGAAAAGACTGCAGAGTGAATACAGTGCTCTCGGCCTTGAGCTTTTCATCATCGAAATAGATACCGAGGCAGAAGAAAAGGAGGACCTTGACGCCCTCCTTGAAAAGAGAAAGAACTTCTACCTCTCGTCAGGCGTGAAGCTCTACAACTGAACGCTCTGCGCCTCAGCGACCTTTCTTGCGACACTGTCCTTGTGGGAAAGTATGACGAGCACATTCGATATGACACAGCTGAGAGCAAGGATGAGGACGAAGAAAAGGCAGCTCAGCCAGACGGGCTGCTCGTATACATAGAGGAACGCATACGGTCCTCTAATGGTCTTCGTGATGTTGAGCGTCGTAGTGACAACGGCATAGAGAAAAGTCGGCGTGGTCGCTATCGCAGCCTCCTTCTTCGTGAAGTCGCCGTAGTCGCCGAGAAGAATGAAGGAAACAAATGCGATTAAAGGACATACGATGTATTCAAGGAAGTTCGTCCTGCTGAAAAGAGTCTTTCCGACGTTCTCGAAATTATCGAGAGGAATGAGAAGGAAGACAACGACGAAGGTCACGAGAATCGAAGCGGACACGCTCATGAGACGGAAGACCCTTATGCTGTAGCTGATTCTCTTCTCCCTCCCCTTCAGGACTGCTACTATTCCGTATATCTTAAGGAGTGACGACACAAGCAGGCACAGACTCGAGTAATGCGTGAAATACATCAGGAATTTAAAGCTGAACCCATCCCCGTTGTTGAACATCAGCATCAGAATGACAAATGCGTCAAGAAGAACAAGAAGGATGTTGAATGCCAGCTCAAGGGAAAGACGCTGTCTATTCGTTATCATAATTGTTAATCCTTTGTATTAGATTATCTGGAAATTGTTAAATTTACAACAATGTAAACAGCAATAATTATATAAATTTCTTAAAAATATATAAAACCAGTTAAATTTGTATGACATTTTATGAAATACCGTCAGAAAAAACTTCACAAAGGATGTTGCTGTCAGGATAAATGTTATATACGTAACGAATTACGCAACATTATGCAACGATTTACAAAGATAAAGGGTACGCCTTTCCGCCGTACCCTTTACAATGCAAAGGAAAAATCAATTTTCCCTTTTCGCCCTGTCGCGTTCGATCAGGACTCTCACAGCCTCGACCGCCACCCTGATAGCCGAATCCGGATCGTGCAGTTTCGGGTTGTCAAGTCCGAGCTTCTCTCTTTCCTGGTTACCGACAGTGAAGAACTCGCTGCCGCACCTTACACCGAGGAAGGAAGCGACAGTGAAGAGAGCGGCGCTCTCCATCTCCGAGGCGAGAACACCCAGCCTCTTCCAGGCCTCCCACTTGTTCTCGAGTTCATAGCTTACGGGCATTACTGAAGGATCGTGCTGGCCGTAGAACGAATCCTTGCACTGCACGATACCCACATGATACTTCGCGTTCAGTCTCTCTGCCGCTTCGACTATGGCTGAAACGACTTCATAGTCGGCACAGGCGGGAAACTCTATGGGAGCGTACTCCCTGCTCGTCCCCTCCATTCTCACGGCTCCTGTTGCAATGACACAGTCACCGCCCATGACAGGAAGAGCGATGCCGCCGCAGGTACCCATGCGGATGAATGTGTCGGCTCCGCACTTATAGAGCTCCTCCATTGCGATGGATGCGCTCGGCCCCCCTATACCGGTACTTGTAACACTCACCTTCTCTCCCGAAAGATAACCGGTGTATGTGACGAACTCCCTGAAGTCTGCAACAGGGACTGCGTCATCAAGATATTTTGCAATCAGCGGAACCCGCTTGGGATCCCCCGGAAGTATGACATAGCGTCCGACATCACCCTTCTTTATTCTCAGATGATACTGTATTCCCGTGCCGTTCATATAGTCTGACATTTTTCTCTTTCTCCTTAGGAAAAATTGAGTATAGCACAGGAAACGAGAGAAAAAAACAGAAATTTAACCTATAATCGCGCCCATGAAAGAGACTCAATCCGCATTTATACTTCTGCTCACAGCGCTCATCTGGGGGTCGACATTCGTCTTCCAGAGCGAGGCTTCATCTGCCATAGGCCCTTTATGCTACAACGGTCTGAGGATGATGCTCGGCTTCATTGTACTTCTTCCCCTTCTCATGAGAAGCCTGAAGGGCAGAAAGAGGAATGAAATCAGAAAGCTTGTCCAGGACGGTTTCATATGCGGCATTCTTCTTGCCACTGCATCCTATTTCCAGCAGTACGGAATCGCATACACGACTGCCGGGAAGGCAGGCTTCATAACCTCCCTTTACATTCTCATTGTCCCTGTCATCTCCCTTTTCTTCGGAAAGAAGAACACCGGGAAGACCTGGTTATGTGTGCTGGCAGGGCTGGCTGGAGCATTCCTGCTCTGTATCAACGGTAATGCCGAGCTGGGAAAGGGAGACGCACTCGTATTCATCTCGGCGCTCTTCTTCTCGCTGCATGTGATGTTCATCGATCATGTAAGCCGCAGTTACAGGGGAGTCGAACTCTCGGCAGTCCAGTTTTTCTTTGCAGGTGTCGGGGCATTCATTCTGTCCCTCGTATTCGAGAACAACACAACGGAGTCGGTCAGAGATGCGCTCGTTCCCGTTCTCTACGGAGGAATCGGAAGCTGCGGTATCGCGTACACGCTCCAGATAATCGGCCAGAAATACACGCCGGCTGCGAAGGCGACTCTCATACTCAGTCTCGAAAGCGTCTTCTCCGCCATCGGAGGGGCGCTCATACTGGGAGAGACGATGACGATGAAGGAGACGGCGGGAGCAGTAATTCTCTTCGCCTCCGTTGTGGTTGCGGAGCTTCCCGAAAAGAAAGCTAACCCTTCTTGAGAGTCACCCAGGTCTTTCCCATGCCGCCGTCTTCCGGAAGAGCGAAGCGGTAATCCTCGACATAGCTGTTTCTCTTGAGGTACATATGTACTCCCTTCTGGAGTATTCCGTCACCGTAGCCGTGTATGACGGAGAACGAGAGAAGTCCCGAGAGCAGTGCTGCCTCTATCTGATCGTCGAGTGCCTTCTCAGTTTCTGCAAGCGTGAGACCGCGGACATCGAGTACGAACTTCGCCTTCTTTCCGCTCGACTGGAAATGTGACACGTCAACAGTCATCTCGACGGGCTTTGCGTGTACCATGTCGCGGTTTCTGATAGTCATTCTGAGACCGTTCTCGAATATTACGACACTGTTCTTCTCATCCTTTATGGAGACTATCTTTCCTCTAGTTTTTCCCTTGCCGCAGAGAACGTCGTCACCGGTCATGAAGGCGGATGTGTTGAGCGTGTCCTCCTCATCCTCCTTCTCGTCGATTTCCCTTCTGACGTCCCTTTCCTTGTCCTCGACCTTCCTTATGAAGTCCTTGACGGCCTTCGTCTTCTCCTTCGTGAGAGTTCCGGTTCTTACGGCCTTCACAAGGTTCTCGAGTTCCTTTCTCGAGGACGAGAGATAGTCATTGAGTTCCTTCCAGCCGTCCTTTTCGGCTTCGAGAAGCTTGCTCCTCAGTTCCTTTTCGGTATCTTCAAATTTCTTTCTCTCGTTTTCGAGTGCCCTTTTCTCGATGGAGAGCTCAGTCATCTTGCGGTCAAGGGTACGGGACTTCGACAGGAGTGATGTGATGATTGACGTCGAGGTGTTGCTCTCCGCTGAGAGATTCCTTGTCGCCTCCTCGATTATCGGCACAGGCATTCCGACGCGACGGGCAGTACTTATCGCATGGCTGTCTCCGGGAATGCCCTCAAGGACCCTGTAGGTCGGTCTCATCGTCTTCATGTCGAACTCCATGCTTGCGTTCATCATGTTCTCTTCCGTGTATGCATAACCCTTGACCTGGTTATAGTGGGATGTGCATATCGTAAGGCGGGCACGCCCTGTCAGATACCTCAGGACAGAGAGGGAGAGAGAAGCGCCTTCAGAGGGGTCTGTTCCGGAGCCCAGTTCGTCAAGGATTACAAGGGAATCGGGTGTGCAGTTCTTTGTTATGTATGCGATGTTCGACATATGAGAGGAGAAGGTCGACTCCTCGTTCTCTATGCTCTGTCCGTCTCCTATGTCAGTATAGACAGAATCGAAATAAGGAAGAGTGCTGGTCTCGCCGGCAGGTATGAAGGTACATATCTGATTGATGAGACTCAACAGCGCGATGGTCTTCATCGTCACCGATTTTCCGCCGCAGTTGGCGCCGCTGAGAACAACGGCCTTCGTCGTATGGGGAATATGGACAGTAATCGGAACTGCCTTTGAACCCAGAAGCGGATGAACGGCGTTTATGAGTACTATATCCTCTCCCTTCTCTATGTGACGGGCCCTGTTCTTCTTTACCCAGAGGGCGAAGGCATAATGGAAGCTGAATTCCCTGACATAGTCTGTCATATCCTTCAGGAAATGTATGATTTCCCTTACGCTTTCACTCAGCTCATGGAGAATCCTTATCTTCTCGAGCCTTATGGCCTCCTCGGCAAGGACGACACGGTTATTGAGGTCAACAAGCTCGAACGGTTCGACGTATGTCGTGTTTCCGCTCTGGCTCTGCCCCGAGACATAGTACTCCCCGCTTCTCTTGTCCTTCGAAAAGATGGGAATGACGACTCTCTCGTTACGGTAGAGGGGATTGTCGTTCTGGACTATCTGGCGGTTGGACGATATGAAGGACATCGAATAGCGGTAACGCTCCGCCTTCGTCTCCTCCCTCTTCCTGATGAGAGGCTTGAGACGGGGATGTTCCGGATTGACTTCCCCCTCGGAGTTGATGGAAGACAGTATGTCATTCTCGATTTCCCTCAACCGCGGTGCAGCCTTGTCCTCTGTTCCTTCGAATCTGAAAAGGAGGAAGGATGAATGGAGGAACTCACCTGCCCTGTATATGTCCTTTCCCTCGATGTCGCGGTGAGTCTCCTTCACGAAGGAGAAGAGATCCGAAAGAGAGGGAAAGTATTCGAGCTGTACGCCGTCCTCGATTCTGTTCAGGATCTCGTCAATGCGGATGTATCTTGCGCTCAGGACGCTTTCGTCTGCTGTGACACGCTCGGCGCTTATGTATTCCTTTCCCTCGTCGGAGAGTGAATACTTCCTGACGTCGTCCAGGATTGTGTCGAGCTCCGTGTCCCTTATCGTTCTCGCTCTCATTTCTTTCTCCTCTCCCACTGGGGTCTTATTAGTGAAACGGACTCGAGGGTCTTGAGGTAGCTGAAGTATCTGTCGCTGTTGATCTCTCCGCTTTCGACCTTTTCGGGGACCGTGCATCCATCCTCTCCGTTATGGAGGCAGTCGGGATAGAGACAGCGGCAGGCGCGGAACTCCGGGAAGGAGTCACGGATAAGCCGTCCGTCCTCAAGGGGGACCTGTATCTCCCTGACACCGGGAGTGTCGATTATATTGTATTCACCCTGCATCAGGAAGACCGAATGATTAGTGGTATGACGGCCGCGGTTGTACTTTTCACATACTTCGTTTGTCCTCAGCGCAGTACCCAGAAGGGTGTTGATCAGAGTCGACTTACCCACTCCGCTCTGTCCCACGAAGCATACCGTCCTTCCTCTCAGCATCGCCTTGAGACGCTCTATTCCCTGACCGTCCACACTCGATACTGCAATACAGCTGTAGCCGAGCTTCCTGTAAAGCTCGTATCTCTCCTTCTCGTCTTCGGTAAGGCCGTAGTCGATCTTGTTGAGAATGAGGAGTATGTCGCTGTTATGGGCGCAGCATATCGCCCTGTCGACGAAACGGGGCCTGAACGGAGGAGAAAGCGCCGAGAAGACTATTGCAGTCAGATCCTGGTTGGCGCATATGGTCTGGTTGCGGTCCTCCTTGAAGTTGAAGCGCGAGAACGAACTCGTCCTTTCCTCGACGCTCGTGATGAGGGCTTCCGTTTCAGAATAGGGTTCCCCTTCGGCCCAGTCGCCGACGACGACGGGATTATACTCACCCTTCTCCGTCTTGAGTTTCTTGCCCTTTATCCTGAGGGTGTAGATCCTTCCGTCCGGGGAAAGAGCAGTATAGAGGTTATTGATTGATTTCAGGATACGGAATCTCATTCTTCGTCAAGTCCTTCGCTCTCGAGTATGTTTCTGAACCGTTCGGGCAGCGGTGCACGGAAGACCATCTTCTCTCCCGTCCGGGGGTGAGAGAAGACTATTCTCTCGGCATGGAGCATGAGAGTGGCATCCCTGTACTTCGTATCAGGCCGTGAATAGATGGGGTCGCCGAGTACCGGGTGGGCGATGGAGAGAAGATGTACTCTTATCTGATGGGTGCGTCCCGTATATATACGGAGACGGAGGAATGCGTAGTCCGTGTTCTGGGAAACCACATGATACTTCGTCAGTGCATCCTTACCCTCGCTCTTCTTCTCCGTCACGGTGAACTTCTTGCGGTTGTTCCTGTCACGGGTAATACGCTTATCTATATAGCCGTCGCACTCGGGGAAGAAGCCCTTAGCTATCGCAGCGTAGTACTTCTCGTTCGTGTGGGCACTGAACTGCTCAGTCAGCGAGAGGTGCGCGTCTTTCGTCTTCGCGATTACCATAACGCCCGATGTGTCCCTGTCAAGCCGGTGCACGATTCCGGGCCTCACTGCATCGTCAGACGTCGAGAAATCCTCGCCGTAGAGTCCGAGAAGCGCATTCGCCACCGTTCCGTCAGTGCATCCTGCACCGGGATGCACAGTCATTCCCTGGGCCTTGTTGATGACGAGTATGTCGTCATCCTCGTATATTATATCGAGCGGGATATCTTCACTCTTCAGGCCTTCGAAGACCTCTTCTGTGTATGAGAGCTCCACCCTGTCCCCTTCTTTGAGAGATGACGATTTCTTTCCCTTCGTTCCGTTTACGGTGAGAGAAAGCGAATCCAGCGAAAATACGGAACGCGGTATCGAGAGGGTATCGGATGCAATCTTGTCGACTCTTCCCTTTGCCGGGGATATGAATGAATAGTTATGCTCTTTTGTCAATTCTGCACCCTGCCGAGAATCCAGTCTATTGTCGCGACTGCGAGGCTCAGCCCCGTCGCTACCGAGAGTGATATGACGGCAGTCTTCGTTGCCGTCGGATTCGATATCAGATTGATTCCCGCCGCTGCAGAGACAGCCAGTGTCGATATGGGAAGCGTGAAGACGTAGGAACCGAAGAAGAGCGTCTCGGCACGCCTCAGCTCATTCGACCATATGGGGAACTCGTCCTCCTCATAGGACTCATATTCGTACTTCAGTGAAGAATGCGTGAGCCTTTCCGAAGAGAGGGTCGTTATCGAGAGCGAGATGATCAGAAGTATGATAAGGGCCTTCTTCACTGTCTCTCTCCGAATATTGCACTGCCGATCCTGACTTCAGTCGAACCGCAGTCCACGGCGTCCTTCCAGTCTGCGCTCATTCCCATGCTGAGAACCGAGAGAGGATGTGAGGCGGAAATCTCGTCAAAGAGGCTCTTCGTATAAGTGAAGGCCTTTATGTTCTTTTCCCTGTCGCCGCCGAGGGGGCCGACGGTCATGAGACCGATGAGATTCACGTTTTCAAGTTCCTCCGCTCTCCTGACGGCACTGAAGAGCTCTTCTTTCGTCCTGAACCCCGACTTCTGCTCCTCTCCGGATGAATTCACCTCGAAGAGAATATCCATCTTCTTTCCGATTTTCCCGGCTTCAGAGTCTATCTTCTCGAGGAGAGGGATGGAATCGACGCTCTCGATTCTGTCACAGAGAGCGACAGCCTTCTTCACCTTGTTTCTCTGAAGCTGGCCGATGAGGAATACCTTCATACCCTCAGGGCGTGAAAACGAGAATTTCGCCTCCACTTCCTGCACCCTGTTCTCGCCGAAGAGCCTTGCGCCGTCTCTGTAAGCCTCCATTATGCTCTCTATCGGCTTTGTCTTGCTGACGGCAAGGAGGACGACACCGTCCTTCTTTGCCTTCACCTCATTGTATATCTTCAGATAATCAGTCATTTTCCTTTCCCTTTCTGGTGTTGATTTCCTTCACCTTCTCTCTGTATTCCCTCTTGAGGGCCTTCATGCTGTCACGGTACTCGATTACGGCATCCTTTCGTTCCTCGGCCCATTTCTGCATGCTCACGAGCTGCTTCCTTAATTCCTCACCCTTTGCCTCGGCGTTAGGGAATGCACTCAGAAGACGCCTGTAGGTCAGGCTGAAACGGCTTCTGGATTCCAGAACCTCCCTGTCCATGCGCGCCCTGTATTCACGCTGCGCCTCCGTCTTTCCGGCCAGTGCGTATTCCTTCGCCTTCTCCTCGATCTCCCTTGCCTTCTCGATGGCATCCCTGAGAGCCTTCTTGAATGCGTTCATCTTTATGACGGAGAGCGTGAGGTCGACTGCAAAGAGAAGTCTCAGCACGTCTGCAAGATAATACTGTACAAGATAAGGAATGAGGTCCATCAGGGAATCTATCCAGGGCTGTACGAGATACACAAGAGATATGCTCATCACGCCGAAGAGCGTGGAATTGAGAAGACATACCCTTCCCCTTATATTGCAGAACTTCTTCGAATAATCCCAGAGCTTTATGGAGAAAATCTTCTCCAGTCCCCATGAACCTATGTACTCGACAATGGATGTGAGGATGACACCCAGGAGAAAGACAAGAAGCGGATAGCTCTTCAGCGGAATGAGAAAGATGTTCACGATAAGGCCGCCGCAGCCGTATATCGGAAGCCACGGGCCGTAGAGGAAGCCGCGGTTCACCAGGCGGCGCTGTCCGACTGAACAGTAGACGACTTCACAGACATATCCGATGAAGGCATAGATCACGAAAGTTAAAGTATATTGGGTTAGAAATTCCTCTGACACACTGTACCTCGCCCTTAAGGATAATCAATTCGGCCGTGCATGTCGATAAAAAAGACCAGGCATCGCCTGGTAGTATCGTGGAGGATACAAGGATTGAACTTGTGACATCCTGCTTGTAAGGCAGGCGCTCTCCCGCTGAGCTAATCCTCCAAAAAAAAATTGTATGCGGTCGAGAGAACTCGAATCTCCAAGCCCGTTAAAGCACTAGCACCTCAAGCTAGCGTGTCTACCAATTCCACCACGGCCGCAAGACAACAACGATATATTAGGAATTTGAGGGAATAGTGTCAACAGAAAAGACAAAATTTTCTTTGATTTTTGTAATTTCTTCCCATATAACGAATAAGAGGAGAGAACATAGATGGACTCTCCTCTTATTTCCTTACTTTGCCGATAATTATTCCTTTTCGGGCGGAGCAAAGTCCGTGTAGTCGATATTGGGGAATATCGCATTGCGCTTCTCTGCGTTGATAAGCCACTCGGTGTTGACGGTGTTGCGGCTCATCGAAACGTTGACGACGTTGAATGACGAAAGATGATCGACAAGTCTCTTCTTCGCATAGCTGACGGATGTGTTCTCATGCATGATGCTCGGCCAGTCCGAAGCCATGGCAAGGAGAAGCTCCCTAAGGCTCTGGTTTAAAAACCTTCTCTTCAGCGTTCCCTGGCTGGGGAATCTGTCGGTGAACTTCTGCATTCTCTCTATCGCCTTGAATAGATGAGGATAGATATAGGCGTTCGAGGCATCAAGCCAGTTGTCGGCACCGCCGTGACGGCCCCAGCTCGATTCGTTGATCGGGATGTTGTCGAATTCACCCGGCTTTGAAATTATGGAGAGCGGATTATCCATCGTGTAGTTTTCCGGATCCTTCGCTACCTCCCTGATCAGGAGTTCGAGGAACTGGATTCCCTCGTACCACCTGTGGCCGAAGAGTTCGGCGTCGAAGGGAAGAGTGAAGACGTGATCCGTTATGCCGCATGCGTCAAGGAGAACACCCTTCTTCCTGATGTTGTAGAGGAAGTTGTCTACATGGAGTCTCACCTTCTCCTGGGCCTTTTCCGGAACATAGAAGTTCTTGTTCTCGTCACGCGATGTGATGGCGAAGTACTTGTATCCCGTGTAGACCCTGAGTGCGGGTTCATGCATGTACGGTCTCACGTATTCCATCGGAAGATAATAACCGATGTCACGGTAGAATTCACGGTAGTCCGGATCACAAGGGTAACCTGTCTTGTTGGACCATATAAGGGACGAAAGAGACCAGTCGCCGGAGAATGCATAGAGTCCGGAAGGAAGATGAAGGGGTCTGTAGCCCCCGTACAACGACTTTTCGGGAGATGTCATGGGACAGTGGGAGGCACAGTTGATCCACTTCACGCCGTACTTCAGAAGATATTCGTCAAGCCCCGGGTAATAGCCGCCCTCCGGAAGCCAGAAGCCGCTGCTCTCCCGTCCGAAGATCTCCCTCTGAGTCTTTATTCCGACTGCAACCTGTGCATTGACCGCACTGGGGTATTCCTTGAACATCGGAAGGAATGCGTGGGTCGCCGCGGATGCGATGAGCTCGATCTTTCCCATGTCACTGAGGTTTCTGAATCCGATGAGGATGTTTCTGCCGTATGCCTCATAGACATCGAGATTCCTCTTCGTCTCCGCGAGATAGATCTCCGCCATGTGATGGCATTCCCTGTCCTCCGTCTCTGTTCTTCTGACTTCCTTCTCGCCCAGCTCTATATGCCGCATCATGTACTGGACAAACCTCTCCTGGAGCGGCTCGTCTGTCAGCATCGTCGCCAGAGTCGGCGAAAAGCACATCGATATGCGGAACGGAACCCTGTCGTCCTCGAGTCTGCTCAGCATTCTCAGAAGAGGAATGTAGGTTTCATTCAGGGCCTCGTAAAGCCAGTCCTCCTCTAAAAACTTCTCATACTCGAGATGTCTCACATAAGGCTGATGGGCATGGAGAACAAGGTTTATGGTGTTCATTTTCTGTAGTCCTCCTCCCTGTAAAGGCTGTTTATGGTCTGGACCGTTCTGTTGTTTATGAGTTCGCCCGTCTTAGTCGTGAGGGCGGAGAGATAGACCTTGAAGAGAGTGTCGTTCTTCTTCATCTCGTCGCTGTGGTCAAGCCAGTATGACGAGGGGAGCGAAAGTGAATTGGACTGTGCAAGAAGGTCCCTTCTTCCGTCTGATGATTCGGTATAGAGAGAGACGAACGCTGAGACCGCATCGTGCGAGAAACCTATGTTCCACGTCGTGTCATCCTCACCTATCAGGATATCGTAGTTCTCCTTGTTTCCGTCCCTGTCCGTCATGGTTACGACAAGAATGACGGATGTGTCATTCGCCTCTATCTCCTCCTTCTTTATGGAAGATATAGACCAGAATACATATCCCCAGTCGGCATTCTTGTAAAGGAAGTGTATGAATGTGTCATGATAGACGTCCGGAAGATTCTCTGACCCCGGAAGGAGCGAAATCATATCCGAGTGACCGGTATTATCCGTAAGAGACGAGAAATTCTTCACGTTCACGGTTTTCGCTATTCCCTCGTCGGATTCGGAATTCGATCTCTCCTCCTCCGCTTTGTCGGTGAGACTCATTATGAGCTCATCCCTGTCCATTTCATTGAAGTCTTCTATCCTTTCCTGCTCGGCAAGATTCCTGAGCTCGGAAGTAGTCAATGACACTAGATCAACGGGTACCATCTCTGTATTCTCTCCGACATAACTTTATTAAAAATCCGTGCTCTTAGTCAACGAACCTGACTATTTCTTCGAAAAACGGAAGATAGGTGCGGGAGAATTTATCTTTTGGGACCGGTTCCATGACTGATTTTGATGGAATCATAAAGAAGCAGCATGCAGAAAAAAGAAAATCATCATCCCGTATACTCCAATTTAACCGATTTATGCTAGACTGACTCGTGTTATGAAGACATCACTTATACTTCACGGTCATTTCTATCAGCCCCCGCGCGAGAACCCCGGGACGGGAGTCATTCCCCTGCAGCCGAGCGCTTCACCGTGGACGGACTGGAACGAGAAGATATACTCGTCATGCTACGGTGCGAACATGCACTCGCGTTACCTCGACCAGGATGGACGTGTCCTCTCGATAACGAACAACTACGCCCATATTTCATTCAACTTCGGCCCCACGCTTCTGAAATGGCTCGACCTCACCCATCCCGATTTCATCGAAGGACTGAGAGAGGCCGACATGGAAAGCAGGAAACGGCTGGGGCACGGAAACGCGATTGCGCAGAGCTTCAACCACACCATTCTTCCGCTCGATGCACCCGAGCGCGCCGAAGAGCAGATCGAATGGGGAATCGAAGACTTCATCCAACACTACGGAAGAGACCCCGAGGGAATGTGGCTTCCAGAGTGTGCAGTGAATGAAAGTGTCATCGACATGCTCGCATCTTCGGGAATCAGATTCATTATCCTGTCTCCGTGGCAGGCCGGTGCAGTCGAGGAGGAGGGAGGAGGAATAAGAGAACTCTTCAACGAGCCCTGTCCTTCCTCAAGACCCTATATAGTGACGGGAAGGAAAGGCGGCGAGGTCGCGGCTTTCTTCTATGAGCCGGCTCTTGCCTCCTCCATATCCTTCGGTCATGCGCTGAGAAGCGCGGACGCGCTCTACTCCACCCTTCTCTCGCTCAGGAATGGAGGGAGAGAGCTTATTCATACGGCAACCGACGGCGAGATCTACGGTCATCACGAACCTTACGGCGACATGGCGCTTGCAGCACTCATCAGAAAGGTCGGGGAAAGAGACGATTTTCTTCTGGACAACTACGCTTCATATCTTGAAAGGAATCCTGCCGTCTTGCATGCATTCCTCCGTCCCGGCGACGAGGGAATGGGAACAAGCTGGTCGTGTGCGCACGGAGTCGGACGCTGGATGAGAGACTGCGGCTGCCATACCGGCGGACCTGACAACTGGAACCAGAAATGGCGCTCCGGTCTGAGAGAGGCGCTCGATAATCTCTACTTAAAGGTCAGGGCGATATATACATCTGAAGCGGACAGGATAATCGGTAAGAAGGTCTCTCCGGAAGGGCTTCTCAGGTCTGCCGGAGCCGTATTCTCCGGAAGAATGAAGATGAAGCAGTTTCTCGCACCCTATTACCTTGAGGAGAATGACGAGAGAGAAATCTCCCGTCTCCTGAACGGAATGAAGTACATGAACTACGCATTCACATCATGCGGGTTCTTCTTCTCCGACATTTCGGGAATAGAACCGAGACAGGATATAAAGTACGCCCTTTATGCCGTCGGCATCTTCCAGGACTATACAGACGAAATACTCATGATAGGATTTCTCAATGACCTGAGGAAGGCAAAGAGCAACGTCCGCGACTACGGAGACGGTGCCCTGATAGCACAGAAGGAGATGGAGACAATGGACGGCGAGTGCGAGGCGGCAGTATACTTCTACCTCAACATGAAGCTTGCTCCCGAAAACGAGTGGAAGACGAACTACGGTTTCTTCCATCTCGACTCGATCTCTGTCGACGGCGACAGAATAGAGCTTTCCCTTTCCGACGGTTCGACGGGAGAGGAGACGCTCTTCCGCATACTCGAAAACAACGACATAGACAAGGGAATCAATCTCTTCATAACAAAGCTGAAGCATCACGGAGAGAAGAGCGCGATGTACAGCATAACCCACGCATCCCTTCCGCCGCGCATGATAAACGAAGCCTATTCCTGGATTGACGCGAAGATGATGAAGATGGATGACAGCACGCTTGTCGAAAAGGTGAAGGCGATAAAGATGTATGCCATGCTCATATCGAAGAGCGGGAAGGAAATGGATTCGAGACTCGTCGAGAACCTCGGGGAGGCCCTGAGGTGCGCTCGCTCACTCGTCTATTCCAAGGACAGCATCGACTACGTGAAACGTCTCGACAGCATTCTCGACCTGAGCTACTTCATCCTCGAATACGGAAGGGATAACGAGAAGAAGACGGTGGATGAAATCATCGCCCTTTCGATAGAAAAACTCGCTCTTCTCATTGAAAGGAACGGGCTGACAGAGGAGAACATCGAGCTCGCTGTAAAAGGAATCGGAGCCATAAGGGAAATCGGAAAGGAACCGGATATCAGTTCACTCCAGAACGCAGTCTACCCCTTCTACACGGCACAGAAGGAAAAGACGGAAGAGGAAAGAAAGGTCTTCTCGGTGCTCAATTTCCACTGAGAAGCTCCCTGGCATGTCTTTTCGATATATCGGTAACATCACCGGAGAGAAGACGTGCGATTTCCATGACACGCTCCTCACCCCTGACCTCCCTGATGGAAGAAAGAGTTCTTTCCCCGGAGGTTTTCTTTTCGACGAGGAAATGAGCATCTGCGCGTGATGCTATCTGCGCAAGGTGCGTAATCGTGATGACCTGACTCTTATTCGAAAGCGTTCTGAGTTCTTCAGCGACGTACTGGGCCACAACACCTCCGATTCCAGCGTCGATTTCATCGAAGAGCAGAGTGTCGACATCGCTTCTCATCGTCGACGATGCCTTGATGGCAAGCATTATCCTGCTGAGCTCTCCGCCCGATGCCGAATTCTGAATCGGAGAGGTCTTCTCCCCCCTGTTCGGAGCAATAAGATATTCGATCCTGTCCTTCCCGTAGAGAGAGAGTTCATCGTCGGTGACGCTTATCGTGAAGACGGCATTCTCCATGCCGAGCTTATGAAGAGTATCCTCGATTTTCTTCGAGAAGAGCCCGGCGCCATTCCTTCTCTTCGCGGAGAGAGCAGCGGCCTTCTTCTCCGTTTCCTCCTTCAGGGACGAGACCTTTCTCTCGAGCGCCGTTATAAGATCGGAACTGTCCTCGATGAAGGCGAGTTTGGTCCTGTAATCTTCGGCGATTCTGAGAGCTTCGGCGACTGAGCCGCCGTAACGGCGTCTGAGGCGCTGTATCGTGCTGAGCCTGGAGTTCATCTCCTCGATCTCACTCTCGCTGAACGAGAGAGACGACGTGTAGTCCCTGATTGTTTCATGGATATCATCAATCTCGATTGAAGCACTCTCGAGCCGTGACGAAAGTGCGTCAAGTGAAGAATCCTTCTTGTTCGCCTTCCTCAGTGATGATAATGCAGATGAGAGAAGCGACGAAGAGCTTCTGAGGTCATCCTGACAGGCTGTCAGATTCTCGACAAGGAAAGCGGAGTTGGCCTCCTTTGCAAGTTTTTCCTTCAGTTCATCCTCTTCGCCCTCCCTGAGATCGGCCTTCTCGATTTCCTTCAGGCAGTAGGACATGTAATCGGCTTCTTCCTTTCCCTCCGCAACGAGTCTTCTCTTTTCTTCAAGTTCCTTCACTGCCCCGTTCATCTGACGGTAAGTATCACAGTATGAGGAGAGAAGTTCTCCCGACGAGGAGAAATCATCAAGAAGGGAAATCAGGACCTCCTTCTTCATCAGGGAATGATGGGCATGCTGGGAAGAGAAATCAACAAGGTACTGTCCCAGCTCCTCCCCCTCCTTCACTGTCACAGGAGAACCGTTGACAGTGTAGAGGCTTCTTCCCTCGGTCCGTATGACTCTCCTTATCACAAGCGTATCGTCGTCATTTTCTATCTCGTGTTTGTCACACCATTCTCTGACAAGAGGAGACGAAGTATGGAACGAGCCCGAAATCTCGGCCCTGTCGGCACCTTTTCTGACATCCTCCCTGTCGCCTTTCGCCCCGAGAAGAAGAGAGAGAGCACCGAGGATGATTGACTTTCCGGATCCCGTTTCTCCCGTGATGGTTATGAGACCGGAAGGAAAATCCATATCCAGTCTGTCGATAAGCACATAGTTCGTTACATGAAGTGAATCAATCATGTTTTCCCCATTTCTCCGCCCCAGTGGAGCTTGTCTCTTATGACTTCGGTGAAGTTACGTTTCGAGGAATGAATCACCCTCAGCTTTTTTCTGTTCATACGGCAGATGATCCTGTCCTTCTCCTCGAGCTCGAAATAGAGCTGACCGTCGACCGTGAGGCAGATGTCTGTTCTCTGATTCTCCCTCACCTCCAGTATGATTGTCTTGTCACCCGTGACAAGAGGCCTGTTCGAGAGTGCGAACGGACATATAGGAGTTATGACGAGTGCCTTCATTGCATAATCGAGTATGGGACCTCCGGAGGCCAGTGAATAACCGGTGGAGCCGGTAGGAGTGGCAACGATCATGCCGTCGGAACGGAAGTTACCTGCGAACGTATTATCGATGAGAAGTCTCAGCGAGACTACCTTCGCTATTCCTGACGAGCTGATTACCGCTTCATTGAGGGCATCGCCGCGGAAGACCCTCCTTCCGCCTCTGTATACGTCGACCTTGAGCATGAGACGGTCGGTATAGTTTCTTCCTCCCGAGAGGAAGAGAGAGAGTGCCTCCTTCCATTCGTCAAGTTCGATTTCCGTTATGTAACCGAATGTTCCGAGGTTGATCGGAAGAACCGTTATTCCCTTTTTTATGGCTGAACGCGCGCAGCAGAGAACAGTTCCGTCCCCGCCGAGAGGAATGATGAGATCCGTATCATCGGGGAATGTCAGATCGAGGTTCTCCGTGGAATCGATGAGAATCGTCCTTGCATTGATGGCGAGAGAACGAAGGTGCTCCTCTATATCGAGCGATATCCGCTTGCTTTCACTTTTGATTCTCGGCGTTATTATAACCGCATTTCTTATGACAGAGGGCTTCATACATTACCTCATCATGCCGATGACCTTCTGGACAGTCTGTATCTCGGCATTTGAAAGAAACGGATAGAGAGGAAAGGAAACGGCACGTGAAAGATAGGGAAATGCCTTCGGGAAACGGTCGAATCTGTCCTGATAGCGGCTTCCGACAGCCTTCGAGAAGGTCTTGCGGACGGTTACCGAATATTTCTTTGCCATCTCCACGACGTCATCCGGCCTGTCCTGCGTTATGCACGAGAATCCGTATCCGTTCGACTTGAACTCCGCATCCGCCATGCCGAAGACCTTCACCTTGCCCTTGCGTCTGGCTTCGTCTGCATAGATTCTGTAGATGTTCGCTCTTCTGAGGACAATCGACTCAAGCTTCATGAGCTGCACAATCCCGAGAGAAGCGTTCAGATCGGGAAGTTCGACGAATGAATCGACTTCCTTCTTCATGAGTTCGACTGTCTCTTCGTTGTCCGACATGAGAACGGCTCCTCCTGCAGTCGAAACGATAGAGTCCTCCTCGGTTGCCGCGATTACGATGTTTCCGATTCTACCGGGTGCACGCCCCTCCAGGGTCGAACCGACACTCTGTGTTATGTCCTCGAGAATCGGGAGCCCCAGCTCGCCGAACTTCTCACCCCCCGTCGGGATGTTACCGAGAGGAAGAAAGAGAACCAGAGCCTTCGCTCCTTCATCCAGCGCTCTTCTTATTCCCTCGTCATCGGGCATCATGTCATCATCGACATCGGTGAGAATGCTCTTAAGTCCCAGTCTCTTCATAGCCTCGAGGTAGACAAGAGGAGTGAAGACGGACATGCATACGGCGTCTCCCTGGACAAGTCCCATCGAATGGAATGCGACGGCAATGGCATCTATATATGAACGCAGCGCAACTCCGTCCCTGCGGGATGTATATGTACAGAAGGCTTTTACGAACGACCGTTTCTTCTCGCCGGGGCCGATCTTCTCGTCGACCATGGTCTGAAGCACTGCGTCCATATCCTTACGGAAAAGGGCCGGTTTGAAAAAAGGTATCTGAGCCATGTGCATACTATATCATAAAAGGAGATAATTATCGATAAAAAAGAAAAGCCGGAATCGATACTCTTCAAATACGGTTCAAGGGAAAAATCGGGGGAATCAATCTCAACGGAAAGGCAGAATGTGATTTCAAGGGAGAAAAACCTGTTTTGAAAAGAAAAAAAGCAGGCGGCGACCTACTCTCCCGGAGACGAGCTCCAGTACCATCGGCGAAGAAGCGTTTTAC
>CAZKIT010000013.1:0-20204 GCA_964552905.1 uncultured Spirochaetaceae bacterium | reverse complement strand
AGGAGAGGAGCATTGCATAGAAATCCTTTCCTGCAACGTAGTAGGGCTGAACGAGGGAATAGGGCCCGAGTGTCGTGCTGCCGTCCTCGCAGAGTGTGCTGATGATTACCGTCGGCATCGGAAAGAAGAGCGATGTCTGGTAGAAGTTATCCACAATACGTAGATTTTCAAAACTGCTCATTATTGTGTCTCCTTATATATGAGTTTTTCTATTACCTTGTAGAACTGTGAGTATTCAACGCCTTCCGTCACCCACGTAAGAAGAGCCTCCGAAACGAAAAGCGAAAGAAATCCGCTGTCGAAGAAGGGGGAGAGGAAGGATGCTATCTGGCTCCTGAGGACAGAGTGCCACTCTGCAAAGACAGACGAGAATTTCTTCTTGGCTTCGCTGTCGGTGAAGAGGGCCCTGTGTTCCTCCTCGAAGGAGCGGAGCGTATCCCAGATGAGAGAGAGCATGGCGGAGACGGAGGTCGGAGACGAATCCTTCAGTCTCTGTGTCGTCTCCTTCCAGTCCTCTGCAACGGCCGCGGCAACGAGGACGTCCTTGCTTTTGAAGTAGTTATAGACAGTCCCGACCGAAATCGAACATCCCTCTGCAACGCTTCTTATCGTCGTCTGAGCGTAGCCCGAGCGTACTATCTGGCGTCTGACCTCATCCAGAAGCTGCTCTCTTACCTTTTCGATTACCTTCGGCACGTAATGCCTCCCCGTGTTTTTATGAACACGTTCATTTTATATCTATAATTTTTTATTCGTTTGTATTGTCTTGTCAAGGTGCCGTCTCTCTCTTTACACAAGAATTAACGTTTTGCGCGGAATTGAGAGAATCTTTCCGCTTTGGAGACCGGTTTTTCCTTTCGCCCGCAGCGTATGAATATATGTTTCCCGTCATCCGGGACGTCTCCTGCCGGAGAGGAGTGACGGAACATGAAACAGAAGGAGAGTCTCTTTTCCGCCTTCCGTTGAAAAATACACAATCTGTTCACAAATGGTTACTTGAAGGCTTTGTCCCCTCAGTTCTAATCTACTTCAAGAAGAGATTTCTCTTTTATGGAGAGCATATGAAAAAAACAGCTTTTGTTTTCATGATGATTGCTGTTCTGATTTCCTCTGCATTCTCACAGGGAATAGCAGAAGAAGCTGTCAGAACGGAGACTTCCGAAAGTGCAGAGACAGCGGAAGGCGTCACTAAGATCCGTGTTTTCGAAACGACAGATATCCACGGTTACCTCATGGACACGTCATCCGGCGACGAGAGTACATTCCAGTACAGACTCGCATATATTGCAGGACAGGTAAATCTAGCGCGCGAGAGCGGGGAATACGACGATGTCCTTCTTCTCAACGGCGGCAACAACTACGAGGGAACACCGGTATCGAACCTGTTGCAGGGCAGTGCCGTCAAGGCCGCGATGGATGCGATGGGATACGATGCGGTATCCATCGGAAACCATGAATTCGACTACGGCATCGATACAGTCAACTTCGACGAAGACGGAACGATCAGGGCCTACACGTTCGGAGACGAGACATACGAGAGCGAAATCCCCGTTCTGGCATACAACCTCTACTACAAGGGAACAAAGGACCGTGTGGACTTCGCTAAGGACTATGTCATTGTTGAGAAGGGCGGAAAGAGAATCGCACTCATCGGCTATATCTCCGATTTCTCCTCCCAGGTCATGACAAGCAAAATCGAGAAATACGAAATCGATGACGACATCGATGCTCTCATCGCCAAAATTAAAGAAGTCAATGAAAGCGAGAATCCCGATGTGACGGTCGTCGTTTCATTCTCCGGCGCATCATCCCTTGCCGAGAAGCTCTCGTCTGATGACGTCGATCTCGTCACAGGCGGCCACAACCAGGCTTCAAACGGATCTGCCGGCATTTCCTCCACAGGAGTGGCATACCTCGAATCTGCATGCTATGCACAGGGCTACGTATATGCGACAATCGTCGTGGACAACGTGACAGGCTCAGTCACAGTCGAGGATACAGGCGTAAAGGCCATCACAGGACGCGGCATTGACACATCTGTTCTTCTCGATACTGAAGGCAACACGGCTCTCGACGAGACAGTCCTTGCCATCTCTCATGAGGCATGGAACCTTGTAAAGGATGACATGCAGGAGGAACTGGGTTACATCACTGTTTCCATCGACAGGACAGAGGCAAGCGACAACGGCGCAACATATGCCGGCAACTGGATCACGGGCCTCATGCTCAGATATGCACAGACAAAGTGCAACGCAGTCGCGGCATTCTACAACAACGGCGGTATAAGAACGAGCCTCAGGATCGAGGACGGCGAGACACAGCGCACGATCACGGCCGGCGACATCTATCAGATCAACCCGTTCTGCAACTCATGGTACATCTACGAGGTTACCGGAGCAGAGCTTGCCCAGCAGCTCGTGAACGGCTTCACGAACATGGGTAACTACGGTGACCAGATGTCAGGTCTCACATTCACATATACACAGACGGAGAAGGAATCATCGTCGTCCGATGAAGGAAAGGGCGGTCCCCAGGGCGGTCCCCAGGGCGGTCCCGGAATGCCGGGCGGCAGCAGGAAGTCCTACGACTACAAGATTCTCTCCATCACGCTTGATGACGGAACGGAGGTTGATGTCAACGACACCGAGACGACATATCTTGTCTGCACATCAAGCTACAGCGGAACACTCAAGGGCGGCGTCTTCGAGAACAAGACTCCTGTCTTCCCGGTTACAGAGGCTCCGATCGACAACGTAACCATCATCGAACTCCTCAGAGAGGAGGGAAAGGCCAACGGCGGTCTCATCTCTGTCGACACAAGTGCAAGAGGAACGCTCGTAGAAGAATAATCTGCATCTGCAGATCCAGTAATGAGGGACTGCCGTACTTGCGGCGGTCCCTTTATCTTTCCCGGAATGGAGATGTTTTCTTCATCTTTTTTGAAGTCCGGGCGGGGCTTCTCCTGATGAAAACGAGATTAATGTTCCCTATAGTTATTTCTTTTCGGGACAGGGGAATATCTGCCCCGTTTTCGCCTCTGTACAGAATCCGTTTTCAATGCTAGCTTCACTTCTGCTCTCATATTGAGTGGAGGAAGAAAGTGGAAAGAAGAATGATTGAAATCAGGGGAAGGGTTCTCCTTCCTTCAGCTTTCATATCTGGGCTGGACGGCCTTCCGTTATGTCTCATCGGTTCTGATTACAGAACAAAGAGTCTCTATTACACAATGAGACGTCTCATCCAGATACTCGCCGATGACTATTCAAAGGGACTTGATGAAATAGGAAGCAGAGAGGAGAGCATTTTCAGGACATATGATTTTCCCCTTCCGGGGGAGAGAAGCCTCCCCGCGGCCTTTTGTGAGCTTTTCTCGACCATGGAAAGGAAGCTCGGCGTGGATTTCTCCTCCCGGCTCGAGAAGTGGGAGCTCTGGTCACACGAGATGGTGAGGGAAGATGAAGAGATGCTGGTGAAGGAGAATGAAAGACTGCAGACGGTAAAGAAACTTCTTCAAGAGAACGGGATAGACGTGAAACGGGGGCAAAGCACCTTAGAGAGAATCAGAAACCTCATAACGCTGGAGAAGGCAAAGAGAGCATCTCTTGTCTATCAGGAGGAGGAAAGGGAGGAGAGGGTCACTCATTTATGGTGTACTCTCCTCCTGTCGTCTCTTCTCTCCGATTATCTGACATACGGGGAAGCGGAAAGCGTCGTGGAGAACGGAATCCTGACCGAGGAGGAAGTAACGGACCTTCTGAAAAACAGATACGGCATGGAGAAGGACTGGGAATGGTACAGCGAGGACTATCTCGGTTCATGTCATGAGAAAAAGACGGCAATACGCTTCTTTGATGTATTCGAGAAAGGACAGAAGAGGGTGGATGAAGTCCTTGGAGCCGGAATCTGAAAGACTGAATATTCTCTTGGACTCTCGTGCACTCTCTGTTGTACAATAGATGATGTTGTTTCAATTCAGAGGATACCAAGGGGGTAGATTATATGGATTTCAGCGGTAAGACCATTCTCGTGACGGGAGCGGCGGGTTTCATCGGCTCCGCACTCGCTTCCCGCCTTCTCAGCGAAGGCGCCAGGGTCATCGGCCTTGACAGCATGAACGACTACTACGACGTCAGGATAAAGGAATGGAGGCTCTCGGAAAACGCGAAGAGCGATCTCTTCACATTCATCAGGGGTAACATAGCGGACAAGGAAGCTGCCTTCTCAGTCTTCGAGAAGTACCGGCCGGAGATTGTCGTCAATCTGGCGGCACAGGCGGGAGTCAGGTATTCGATCACGAATCCCGATGCATACATAGAGAGCAACATCGTGGGCTTCTTCAATATTCTCGAGGCTGTGAGGAAGTACGGGGTCGAACACCTTGTCTATGCCTCCTCATCTTCCGTCTACGGCTCCAACAGCAAGGTTCCCTATTCGACGGACGACAGGGTCGACAACCCTGTCTCTCTATACGCGGCGACGAAGAAGAGCAACGAGCTCATGGCTCATGCCTACTCGAAGCTCTACAACATCCCCTCGACGGGACTGAGATTCTTCACCGTCTACGGACCTGCCGGAAGACCCGACATGGCCTACTTCAGCTTTACGGACAAGCTCAGAAGAGGGGAGACGATAAAGATCTTCAACTGGGGAAACTGCATGCGTGACTTCACTTACATCGACGATATAGTGGAGGGAATAGTAAGAGTCATGAAGAGACCGCCGGAGAAGAAGGACGGCGAGGACGGACTTCCTCTTCCGCCGTACGCTGTCTACAACATCGGCAACAGCCACCCGGAGAACCTTCTCGACTTCGTGAGGATTCTTTCAGAGGAGCTTGTGGATGCCGGCGTTCTTCCTCCCGACTACGACTTCGAGTCCCATAAGGAGCTTGTCGCCATGCAGCCGGGTGATGTAGCCGTCACGTATGCCGACACATCCGCTCTCGAGAGGGATTTCGGTTTCCGGCCGTCTACTCCCCTCAGGGAGGGCCTCAGACGCTTTGCCCGGTGGTACAGGGATTTCTACATGGGAGGTGAAAGATGATGAAGTGTGTCGAAACCTATGAAAGCATCTATCACCAGAGCCCGGAGGACACCGCATTCTGTCCCTACCGCATAAGCCCGTTAGGAGCGCACATAGACCACCAGTGGGGAAAGATCAACGGCTTTGCAATCGACAAGGGAATCCACATGGCCTACAGGGCCAAGACAAACGGAGTCGTCGAACTGCAGTCCCTCAACTTTCCCAAACGAGCGCAGTTCTTCGTCACTGCGGTACCCGAGTACAGACAGGGTGACTGGGCCGACCACCTCAGGGGAGCCGCGAAGATGCTTGGTGAGAAGTACCGCCTCAGCACGGGACTGAGCGGGGTCATAGAGGGCAGCCTCCCCATCGGAGGACTCTCGTCATCGGCTTCCGTCATCATCTGCTTTCTCTCGGCACTCAGCAGGGTGAACGGCATACACCTTTCCCCCTCGGAGATGATTACTCTCGCAAAGAAGGCCGAGAACGAGTATGTCGGCGTCTCCTGCGGAAAGCTCGACCAGAGCTGTGAGGTCCTTTCGAAGAAGGACCACCTTCTCTATCTCGATACGAAGGATGACACATATTCGTTGATCGAGACTCCGTCCTCGATGAAACCTTACGCCATTGCAATCTTCTTCTCGGGACTCGAGAGGAGTCTCAAGAACTCGAAGTACAACCTCCGGCAGGATGAGTGCAAGGCCGCAGCCTATGCGCTCCTGTCCTATGCGGGGCTTGAATACGGAGCCTTTCAGGACACCAGGCTCAGGGACGTTCCGGAGGATGTCTTCATCTCCTACAGGGACAGACTTCCAGATGTATGGAGACGACGGGCGGAGCATTACTACAGTGAAATCAGAAGAGCCGAGAAGGGCGCGGAGCTCTGGAAGAAGGGTGATATCGAGAGATACGGAGAGCTCGTCTTCGAGAGCGGCTATTCGAGCATCTACAACTACGAATGCGGATGCGATGAACTCAAGAAGCTCTACGAGATCCTGAGAGATACCGACGGTATCTACGGCGCCAGATTCTCCGGTGCCGGATTCAAGGGCTGTTCGATGGCCCTCATCGACCCGGATAAGAAAGACGAGATCGAAAGAAAGGTGTCGGATGAATATCTGAGGGCGTTCCCTGCTCTTGAAGGAAAGTATTCGTTCCATCTTGCTTCGAGCGCAGACGGTGTGGGGGAGAGACTATGAGAGCGATAATACTTGCAGCAGGCTACGCGACGAGGATGTATCCTCTGACACTCAATTTCCCGAAGCCCCTTCTCGAAGTCGGCGGAAAGCCTATTCTCGACTGGCTTACCCGGGATATCTTTTCATGCGGTATAGAAAGGATATCCGTCGTGACGAACCATAAGTTCTATCCATTCTTCCTCGAATGGAGCAGGAAGGATGACAGGATAACCGTTCTTGACGACAAGACGGAGACGAACGAGACAAGACTGGGTGCCCTCAGGGACATATCATTCGTTCTGGAAGAGGAGAAAATCGACGACGACGTACTCGTTCTTGCAGGGGACAACGTCCTCGATTTCTCCTTCAGAAAGTTTCTCGAATACGCAGGGGAAAAGGGTACGAGCTGTGTCATGAGACACTTCCAGGGTGATATCGGACGCCTCAGACGCACGGGTGTGTGCACCATCGATGAGAATGACAGAATCATTTCGATGGAGGAGAAACCGGAGAATCCCCGCTCCAACTGGGCGGTTCCTCCCTTCTACTATTACAAAAAGGAGGATCTTCATCTGCTCGGCAAGGCGATAGAAGAGGGAATAAGCACCGATGCTCCGGGCTCGTTCGTATCATACCTGTCGACTCACAGCACGGTTCATGCGTTCCTGATGAACGGAGAGCGCTATGATGTGGGGTCGATAGATGGCTACGAGAAGCTGAAGACGGAATACCGGGGAATCACGAGAGAATAGAAGAAGGATAATCACAGGGAGAATATATGAAGATTACAGTTGCAGGTACAGGGTACGTCGGACTTTCGATAGCGGTGCTCCTCAGTCAGAAGAACACCGTCTCCGCCATAGACATAGTAGAGGAGAAGGTGAAGCTTATCAATTCCCGCAGGTCTCCGATCGCCGATGAGTACATCGAGAAGTACCTGAAGGAGAAGAATCTGGATCTGAGGGCGACAACAGACAGCGAAGAAGCCTACAGCGGGGCCGACTTCGTCGTCATCGCGGCTCCCACGAACTATGACAGCAGACTCAACTTCTTCGACACATCCGCCGTGGAGAATGTCATCGAGACTGCCAGAAAATACAACAGGGAAGCGACTCTCGTGATCAAATCGACGGTTCCGGTCGGCTACACGTCCCTGGTGAGGAAGAAGTACGGGGACGACAACATCATTTTCTCACCGGAGTTTCTCAGAGAAAGCAAGGCTCTCTACGACAATCTCTACCCCAGCCGCATCATCGTGGGTGCCGATGAAGAGCAGAGAGAGAGGGCCCGGGCGTTTGCCTCCCTTCTCAAGGGCGGTGCTGTAAAGGAAGACGTCCCCGTTCTCATAATGGGAACGACGGAAGCGGAGGCCGTGAAACTCTTTGCAAACACTTATCTGGCGCTTCGTGTCTCCTATTTCAACGAACTCGATACGTATGCAGAGGTAAAGGGGCTCAGCACGAAGGACATCATCGAAGGTGTCTGTCTCGACCCCAGAATCGGGAACCACTACAACAATCCGTCATTCGGCTATGGCGGCTACTGTCTTCCCAAGGACACGAAGCAGCTTCTCGCGAACTACTCTGACGTACCGGAGAACCTCATCAGGGCCATCGTCGAATCGAACAGGACGCGCAAGGACTTCATAGCCGACAGGGTCCTCGCCCTTTCGGGAGCATACGAGAGAAACGAGTCCTACAATCCCGACAAGGAGAAGAGGACGGTAGTCGGCGTCTACCGCCTTACGATGAAGTCCAACTCCGACAACTTCCGCCAGTCATCGATACAGGGCGTCATGAAGAGAATCAAGGCGAAGGGAGCCGAGGTCATCATATATGAGCCGACTCTTCCCGACGGCACGACCTTTTTCGGCTCTCTCGTCGTCAACGATCTCTCCCGTTTCAAGAATGAGAGCAGGGCAATCATAGCCAACCGCTATGATTCCTCCCTTGACGATGTAAAGGACAAGGTCTACACCAGAGATCTCTTCCACAAGGATTGAAAGTCAAGATAAAAAAATATCAACATGACCTCATCTGCATATGTTATTCTGAACAAAGTATAAAGATTCAGGATATATCTATCAGGAGGTTTATGATATGAGACTTGAAGGTAAGAGTGTTGTCGTTACCGGTGCAAGTGCCGGTATGGGAAAGGCAATTGTGGCTCTATTTGCAGCCGAAGGCGCGAACGTTGTCGCTGTTGCAAGAAGAAAGGAAAGACTTGAGGAACTCCAGGCATCCCTCAAGTCTGCTCCGGGAAAGGTCGTCATCTTCGCCGGTGATGTTTCGAAGAAGGAAGACAACGAAGCCATGATCGACCTCTGCGTCAGGGAATTCGGAAGACTCGATGTTCTTGTCAACAATGCAGGCGTCATGGATGACATGGGACCGGTAGGCGACCTTACGGACGAGAAGTACAGCCGTGTCATGGCAGTCAACGTATACGGACCGATGTGTGCGATGAGAAAGGCCGTCCAGGTCTTCAAGGCACAGGGAAACGGCGGCAATATAGTCAACGTTGCGTCCATCGGCGCAATGAGAACGGCCGCAGGTGCCGTCTACTGTGCGTCGAAGGCTGCACTCGTGGCAATGTCGAAGAATACTGCATTCATGTATGTCCCCGACAGGATCAGATGCAACTGCATCGCACCAGGGGGTATCAACACCGAGATATCATCATCGATGGGAGTGCCCAATATGGCAGGATATGCACGCACGAAGCTTGTCATGGCCACAATCCCGGGAATGGGACAGCCCGAGGACATAGCAAATGCGGCTCTCTTCCTCGCGTCCGACGAATCATCGTTCGTCAACGGTGACGTCCTCGTCGTCGACGGCGGCTGGATTGCAGGCTGACATATTGTCATTCTCTCTCAGGGCGGACATCGTTTATTCCTGTCCGCCTTTTCATTTCGCTGAAGAAAGAGGAAAAGGGAGATGCTGCCTCTCCGGACGAAAGAGAGAGCTTGAAGACCATATTGCGGATACGTATCAGTTCCCCGGGCACTGTTCTCTTCGTATGCGAGGTTTGACACTCTGCTTTTTTGTTGTATCATCACTGTGGAGAAAAGCATGGAAGACGACAGGGAGAGACTCAGAGAGCAGATAATCCGTATTTCGGGAGAAGTGAAGACTGCAGCATCTGCCGAATGGACACGTTACGGAAGACTCAGCAGCAGAATAAAGACACTCAAGGTGATAGATATCATCCTGACGGCAGTATCTTCAGTGGGAATCATATCGTTCTTTTTCCACGGAAATCTTCAGATCAACATCCTTACGAGTTTCATTACTCTCGCATCTCTCACCCTCAACCTCTACACCTCGTACTTCCGCGACGACGATGACAAGACGCTTCACGCCGACTGCGTTTCGGAGCTGTGGTCGGTGGAGAAGGGTCTGGAGTCTCTTCTTACCGACTTCGATTCTCTCTCGACTGAAGACGTGAAGGCGAAGCGCGACTCTCTCGTCAATGACACTGACAGGATAAACCGCGAGTATCTCTGTCTAAACAATGTCTCGTTCTCCGCGAAAAGAAAGGCAAAAAAGCCTCTCACGATTCCTCCCGAGATAAGCAAAAAAGTGTAACGCCGGTTTTTCCGCTTATTGAGAACCATAATTCCCCCTCTTCCTGCAGAATTGTTTCATTTCAAAAGACGCCGTAAAATTATTCGTCAAATGTCGGGAATAATATTCGCCAAACGCCGGAAAAGTGTTATATAAAGCGCAATCCTGTCAAAGCGGCAGGAATTCTTTAATAACGGGAGATAAACATGAAAAAGACATTACCGATTCTGGTCATTGTTCTCGTTCTCCTTTCGTTTGTTTCATGTAATCAGGCGCATGAGACAGAATACAGAACAGTTACATTCAAAACCTTCACTGACGATAAGATCGAGTCGCAGAAGGTAGTATACGGAGCGAAGGCGGCAGAGCCGGGAATTTCCCTCTCGAAGGGAGGATTCGAGTTTTCCGGCTGGACACTTGACGGCGAGCCGTATGACTTCAATTCTCCGGTAGTCAGAGATATAACCCTGCTTGCCTCATGGAAGGTGAAGTGCACTGTCACTTTCCTCGATTCGGATGACAAGGACGGCGTTTCGAGCCTCGGCATAGAAGCTCAGGTCATCGATTACTCTCAGAAGGTGACGAGACCCCAAGACCCGGAGAAGAACGGCTACACGTTTGTGAGGTGGGTTTCCCCCGAAGGCTCGGAATACAACTTCGACCTTCCTGTGACGGACACATGCCTTCAGCTCAGGGCCGAATGGAAAGCCAACGAATACAGCTACTCCTACAATGCCAACGGCGGCACTGTTCCCGAGGGAAAGAGTCTTCCCGAAGGAGGTAAATACACCTACGGTGAAAGCTTCACTGCAGGGGGAGTAAATACAGGAGATTTCTATAAGAGAGGGTGTATTTTCGAAGGCTGGACTCTCAATGCGGACGGCAGCGGGGATGTCTACAAGAGCGGAGACTCCGTGAAGGGACTTGTCGGAGGAACTACTCTCTATGCAAAGTGGACGGATCCCGGATATTCAGTCGGCGACAGAGGACCGTCGGGCGGTATTATCATTTACGTATATGATAATGTATACAACTCCTTTAAGTATGTCGAAGCTGCTCCGCAGGTGCTGGACACTAAGGCCTGTTACGGCTATTACAGACCTCTTGTCTACCCGTCAACTCAGGAGAATACAGCTGTAGGCTGCTCCGATGACAGCCTCGGCGACGGCAAGACCAATACGACGCGTCTTGTAGACAAGATGGGTGATTCTGCATGTCTTGAGGAATCAGCAAGACAAGTGTACGTCGGAGGCGGAACAACGAGAGACGAAGAAATCACCGGTGACTATGCCGCCCATATGTGCAGAAAGCACACTGTCGTGAAGGACGGCGTCACCTATGACGACTGGTATCTTCCGTGCATATATGAGATGAAGGCATTCTACGATGCTATCTACAAGGCAACCGGAAACGGAGTTCCCTCCGGAATATATCTTACAAGTGTTGAAGGCTATAATGAGGATGCCGCTACGAAGTGCTGGACTGTGGAGTTCGTAACCGATGCTGAAGGCACAAAAGGGACCATGAATAAAGAATGTACAGAGCCGAAGAGCCTGCAATGCACCGTCTGGCCTGTCAGGTATATCTGACACTGTCAGCACTGTGACCGGGCAACTCTCTTAAAACATATAAAGGAAAATGAAATGTCACTTATAAAAATTGAAAACGAATATGTCTCCGCCATTCTCAATACAAAGGCGGGTTACATCGAATCTATTGTCTCGAAGAAGGACGGAAAGGAACACGCATGGCAGTATAATCCGTCTGTCTGGCCGAGAAGAACGGCTGTATGCTTCCCGCTCTGCGGAAAGTGCCGTGACGACCATTTCATCTACGGAGGAAAGAGCTATGATTCACCGAACCACGGTTTCCTGAGAGAAAGAGATTTAACTGTCGTATCCAGGGACAGTGCGCATCTCGTACTCGAGGACAGCTGGGATGAATCAACACTCGAAAGGTATCCGTTCAGGTACAGCTACAGAATCGAGTACACACTCGAGAAAGAGAGTCTTCTCATCGCTTACAGCGTGAAGAATCTCGGCGACGGGACAATGTACTATTCGACGGGCTCGCACTATGCCTACGCACTGGAGAAGAAGCAGGAGGAGAGCTTCATCTATTTCGAGAAGAAAGAGGATGCCCCCTCATTCAGCCAGGCTGACGGCTCTCTCAGCGGTACATCCGTAATGGGCGAGAGACTCTCCCTGAGCGGTGTTATCGACTCAACGTCTCTTATCCTCGATCTCGATACACTTTCCTCGAAGTGGGTCGGTGTCGGTGACGAGGGAGGTATCTTCACCAGGATAAAGGGAGACGGCTTCAGGTATCTCATAATCTGGGCTCCCCAGGGCGGACACAACGACTTTGTCTGCGTTGAATTCTGGGACGGCATGGGCCAGGTGGAGACAAGGGGAGACAGACTTGAGGAGAAATGGGCTGTCAGGACACTTGAGAAGGGAGAGGAGAGACATTATCTTCAGACAGTCACTCTGTGCTGAGTGCAATGGCTTGATCATACGGGGCGGAGACGCCCCGTTTTTTGTTTACGGCGTTCTCTTCAGATAAATTTGAGGTATTACGCACCCCGATGGCTTTTTTGTCAAAAGAATCGACTGAAAACAGCGTGAAAAGGGAAATAAAGTAAGAATTATGGAAGCGCCTGATATTTTCACGTATAAGCGGAAAACGGAAAAAAAGATGCAATCGATAAATAAGTCATTATAACAGTAACAGTCAATACATTTTTCGTGGAGGTAAGGTTTATGAAACAGCTTAATGAGAAAGTCGCTATCGTCACCGGGGCCGGTCAGGGAATCGGAAAGGGAATCGCACTCTGTCTTGCGAAGAGGGGCGTTAAGATAATCGCGACAGGAAGAAGAATCGAGCCGATCGAGGAGACGATCCGTGAAGTCAAGGCGCTCGGCGGAGACGGCTTTGCCTTCTCCTGTGATTCTGCGGACAGGGCAAGAGTCGAGGAAGTCGTCAAGGCTGCTGTCGAGAAGTACGGCACTGTCGATATCGTCGTCAACAACGGACAGGCAATCGTTCCGTCTGCACCGGTCGAGGAGACGACCTATGACAACATGCTCAAGGCATGGCAGAGCGGAGTCATCGGATCACTGAATTACATGCAGGCTGTTTTCCCGTACATGAAGGCACAGCATGAGGGAAGAATCATCAACTTCGCATCCGCAACAGGTATGTTCGGAATTGCCGGCCAGCTTGCATACGGCTCGAACAAGGAGGCCCTCAGAGGTCTTACGAAGATCGCAGCAAAGGAATGGGGACAGTACGGTATTACCGTCAACGTCGTCCTCCCCGGCGCGGAGTCACCCGCAGCAAAGGCGTGGGCCCAGAAGTTCCCCGAAGAATATGCAAAGCAGGTCAACCTCAACCCGATGAAGCGTTTCGGAGATCCCGAGAATGACATCGCACCGGTAGTTGCATTCCTCTCCGGTCCGGATTCATGCTACTTCTCCGGTCAGAGCGTCATCGTCGACGGTGCAAACAACATAATGCCGTAAACAAGAAAGCCCCGCTCTGAATTGAACGGGGCTTTCTGAATTCATCTTATTTTCTGAAGAAGCCTTCCGGTATCTTCGATATCTCGTCAATGACCTTTATGGAGATTCCGATCAGAACAGACAGGAGGATGGGGTAGTTCTCCCTTGCCTTCTTTTCGCTGTACTCCTTTTCTTCATCAAGACAGACTTCCGGGATATTGAGAGAGTTCTTGTATCTGTCTGTCAGAAGATACTCCAGGAATGTCTTTTCAGCCGGTGCGAGGAATTTCGGACTGGGCCTGAGCTCACCCGAAGAGACGAGAGCGTCGAGTTCATCGCCAAGTCCTTCATTTTCCGCACTCCGTAGGGTGACGGCGCCGCTGAACCGGATGCAGCCCAGGAGCCGGCTCTTCGCCGTCAGGGCCAGAACACCGTCCGCTTTTACTTCCACAAGACCTCCGTCGATGAGCGAGGAGAGTATTTCCTCTGTCATGATATCGGCCTTTCTGAGTTTCCTCTTTGTCAGGAGGTCGTAGTTGTTCTCTCCCTGGTATTTTCTTTCTCCGCTGAGCTTCTGTTCCTTCTCAAAGAGAAGAGAAAGAAGGGGACTGAGCCTTCCGTCGTTTTCGATGTAGTACTTTGCGGGAAAGAACGAGTCGATGTCGAGAATGTCGCTGACGCTGCCGCTTCTGCTCTTCCTGCCGATGGCTGCACTGTAAAGGTAGAGGAGTTCCCTAATCTTCTCAGCCACTCTGAAGAGGCTTTCAGTGTATGAGAATTCCTCGGTGAGCGAGTAGGAGAGAGCCTCCGGTGCGCCGTACTTCTTCAGATAGAAACTGAAGGATGACGAGAGAGATTCCTCGAAGATGTCGTCTTCCCACAGGTCTCTTATCTGGGTGATGAGAAAGCTGTATCTGCTTATCTTTTCCTTCTGATCCTTCGACAGTATGTATTTTCCTTCGTCGGAAAGAAAGCCGCCTACTGCAATCGGTATCACAGCCTCGCTGTCGGCGAAGCGGTAACCGGCAAATAGAAACGGCAGAAGATTCTCATCCTTCCTCATGTTTTCAAATGTCTGTCTGTCGAGATTTAGAAAAGGAATATAGTCCATCGTTAGCTCCTGTCTTCTGATTCTATCCTCAAGATGTATTCATTTTAATAACAAATGGAGGAAGTTTTGACACTTTTTTCTTCAAAACCCCCACCAATCGGGGACAGAACAGGAAAACGGCGTGCCCCAGAGTCTCTTATTGTTCATATTCCTGCTTTGTTCTATATTCATTTTGGTAGGAAGAGAACAGATTATGAGAGTAGATTACCATGAGATGACAGATGAGTTCGAGAGGGTTCTCTCGAAATACGGGTTCGGACCGGACGACCGGAAGCTCCTTGCGCGCCTCTTTGCAGACGCATCACGTGACGGCGTCTCTTCGCACGGTCTCGACAGATTCCCCGCATTCATCGATTTTATCAGAAAGGGACATATTCACGTCGACAGCAGGGCTGTGAAGGTCCTTTCACTCGGATCCTTCGAGCGCTGGGACGGACAGAAGGGGCCGGGACCCTTGAATGCCACGATTGCGATGAAGAGGGCGGTAGAGATAGCAAAGGAGAACACGGTCGGTGTAGTTGCCCTCAGTAATACCAACCACTGGATGAGAGCCGGCAACTACGGTCTCATGGCTGCAGAGAATGACTGCATAGGAATAATGTGGACGAACACCATCCAGAACATGCCCGCCTGGGGCGGAAAGGACAGGAAGATCGGAAACAACCCGGTAGTCCTCGCTGTTCCCCATTCACCCTGTCCCGTCATTCTCGACTGCGCGATGTCGATGTTCTCCTACGGGAAACTCAACACCCTCAGGCGGCAGGGAAAGGAGACACCCGTCGATGCGGGATACGACAGAAACGGAAACGTGACCCGCGATCCGGGCGAAGTCGCAGATACAATGCAGGTATTCCCGATGGGATACTGGAAGGGTTCCGGACTTTCCATTCTGCTGGATCTCATAGCGTCGACCCTTTCCGGCGGAAAGAGCACGTCCTCGGTCGGGCTGGGACCCGAAACCGAGATCTGTCAGTTCTTCATGGCGATAGACATCTCCCGTCTTCCCGACAGAGCGGGAATCGATGAAAAGATCGAAGAGACACTCTCCGACATACGTTCATCCGTTCCGCGTGACGAAAAACATCCCGTACACGTTCCGGGGGACGGAATGGCTAGAATCCGTTCTGAAAGCATGGAGAAGGGTGTCATAGTCGACGAGGAAATCTGGAACACTGTCAAGGCCATGTGATCATACGATTTCGCTGCTGTACGGTATCGAGTCCATCGCTCCGATTCTCGATACAGCGACCGATGAAGCCTTCGTCGCTCTTTCGAGAGAATATGCGGGAGAGCGGCCGCTGATTATCCCCGAGAGGAAATAGCCGAGGAAGGTATCTCCCGCGGCCGTGGTGTCGACGGCCTCTGTCCTGACTGCAGGAGTCCTTATGAGACTCTCCGAGTCCCTGTCACTGTAGATCGAGCCTTCTTCTCCGAGCGTGAGAAGCACCGATGAACGGGGATATCTTTCCCGGCATTTCCTGATGATATCATCCCAGGAGCCGCTTTCCCCCTTCATGAGCTGCATGATCTCTATTTCGTTGACGACGATGAGATCGATCCTGTCGAGGGGAAGTTCAAAGAGACTCTCTTCAAACGGTGATGGGTTGAGACATATTTTCATTCCCTTCTGCGAGGCCTTTTCCATTATGATGGAGAGATTGTTTATCTCGTTCTGGAGAACAAGCCAGTCTCCCTCGCCGAAATGAGAGAGGACGGATTCTATGTATTCTTCGCTGTTCTCCCTGTTCCCTCCGCCGTAGAGGACGATGGAGTTACGGCCCTTTTCATCGAGTAGAATTGTCGCCGTTCCAGTGAAGAGATTCTCCTTCACAGAGACAAGAGATGTGTTGACTCCGTACGAGCCGAGAAGATCCTTTATCCAAATACCGTCGCTCCCGATTGTTGCTGCAAGGCATGTCTCCGTTCCTGCCTTCGAAAGTGCAACAGCCTGGTTGGCACCTTTGCCGCCCGCCTGTGTCGAGAGTGAAAGAGATGAAATCGTCTCTCCGCATTCTATCCAGTGCGGAAGACGGAAGCTCCTGTCGATGTTGACAGATCCGAATACAAGTACAGACATTCTTTTTTCTCCTGGAAGATGATTATACAGCAGAAAGAAAGGCTCATGTTGGGAAAATAATGAAGTATAAGATCCTGTCATCCCGGATTTCTTTACATTCTGCCCGTTTCCGATAATTCTGTTATCATAACTGTGAGGAAAAGACAATGAAGAAGATAATAGTCATTCTGCTGCTGGTGTCGGCATTGTGCGGTGTAATCCATGCGACGGACATCAATATGGACGGTAGATTTTCTGCCGGGTATCTGAGAGATTTCTATTGTGCATCCGGGTACAGGTATCATACCGACTGCTTTTCGGTTTCAATGGGAACGGACCTCCTCGCCGAACCGGTGAAGAACATCGCCGTTAGGACTGAGCTGGGTTTCGGGGCGAATCTCATTCTCGGTTACGGAAAAAGAACATATGAATTCGAGCATGACCCTGATAGTGAAATGATACTGTATCTGGGACTTTTCTGCGGTCCCGTCGTAAAGTGGCATTTCACCGATCTGTTCTCCCTCAGACTTTCTCCCGGATATGTCGCATTGCCTCTGGGGGGAGCAATCGGCCTGGATGTCAGTGCGGAATTTGCAGTATCTGAAAAGTGGTCTCTTGCAATAGACCTTATAGGTTATGCTGATCTTCCTTTCGCTCTCTACACGAATGTCGCAGGGGTATATAGGTTATAGTTTCCGCACAGACTCGACAGACTCGACAGACTCCTGTCGAGTCCTCGACAAAAAAGTTGTCGAGAGCTTGATGATAACTATCTCTCATGGTGGAATTAGTGTGAGGTATGTATGATTGTTCCCGTTGCTGTACAAGAACTATTTGATGCAAGAAATGCAGAGTCGACCCGCATTGAGTACAAGTCAGGCTTCAATCCTGCGCCTATAATCAGGACAATCTGCGCCTTTGCAAATGATATCGACAATACCGGTGGCGGTTATATCATAATCGGCGTGGAAGAAGAGAACGGAAGGCCGGAACTTCCGCTGAAGGGAATTCCCGAAAATGAAGTCGATTCCATTATGAAGAAGCTTATGGAATACTGCCGTTTCATAGAACCCCTGTATGAACCTGTTGTTGAACCGGTCAAATATGCAGATTCTTCTGATGGCTGTTCCAAAAACCTTATTCTTATTTGGGCTCCCGCAGGATACGGAAGGCCGTACAGAACGCTGAAGGATGTGACGAAGAAAAGCGGCACGAAGGAATTCTATATAAGAAAGTTCTCATCGAGTGTTGTTGCTTCTCCGAATGAGGAGAAGGAGCTCTTCTATGTTTCCTCGTCCATTCCTTTTGATGACAGAGTGTGTCTTCCTTCCACGGTTGATGATCTGGATATAGACATAATAAGGAAATTCCTCATTGAGTCGGGAAGCCGGCTTTTGAAAGACGGTCAGACGAGAGATATGCTTGATCTGGCGAGGAACATGAGGATTGTCAGCGGCTCTCCCGAGAATGAGAAACCTCTCAACGTAGGTATCCTCATGTTCTCGTCGGATCCCCAGAAGTATTTCCCCTACGCCAGAATCGAGATTGTAATCATCCCGGACGAGAGAGGAACGAACATGATAGAGCAGACATTCACGGGCACTCTGCAGTGCCAGCTGAGGGGGGCTCTCCAGTTCATCTCCACGAGTGTCATAAAGGAGGCTGTCATCAAACATCATGACAGGGCTGAGGCCGAGCGGTTCTTCAACTATCCCTATGAAGCTGTTGAAGAGCTTCTCACGAATGCAGTTTATCACCGCTCCTATCAGGAGCATGAACCTGTAACTGTAAGGATAGAGAATGATTTCATGGAGATAACGTCCGTGCCCGGTTTTGACAGAAGCATCACCGATGAAGACATCAGAAAACTGAAGCTGAGAGGAATCAGATACCGCAACAGAAGGATAGGTGATTTTCTAAAGGAGCTTCATCTGACAGAAGGACGGAATACAGGTTTCCCGAATGCGTTCAGCGCACTGAGAGCAAACGGTTCGGATCTTCCCGAATTCATCATGAATGAAGAGAGAGACTACCTCAGGGTGAAGATTCCCGTTCATCCTTATTTTGCATCATCCGGGAATGCTCGTGATGATAAACAGTATCTGCAGAGGATAGTCGATGCATTGCAGAAGGAACCTCTTACCCTGACTTCTCTTGCAAGGGCGATGGGCTACAAGGGAATCAGCAGAAAACTGAAAAGCGGTACCGAGACTCTTCTCAAAGAGCGCAGGATTGAAACCTTCATAAAAGACGGACAGATCAGGTACAGAAATGTTTTCTGATACCCTGGTAGCGAAGATGTTTTTTTCTCCTGTCAGGAAAGGAGTGTCGCTTTGAATCCTTTATGTTAATATAAGGCAAAGTGAGGCCGCTGATGCGCTATTATATTTCTGACTGTCATTTCTTTCACAGAAGCCTTCTGCAAACGATGGACAGGCGTCCATTCTCGTCAGTCGAGGAGATGAACGAGACGATGATAGAGAAGTGGAACAGCAGAGTCGGAAAGAATGACGACGTCGTAATCCTGGGAGACCTTTCACTGGGTAAGGGTAAGGAGACGAATGAGGTATTGCAGAGGCTGAACGGCCACCTCTTTCTCGTCCGTGGCAACCATGATGACAGGTACCTCTGTGACAGCGAGTTCGATGCTTCACGCTTCGAATGGGTGAGAGACTACACCGAACTCCACGACAACAAGAAGAAGATATGTCTCATGCACTATCCCGTCTTCTGCTACAACAGACAGAATTCGCTCAACAAGGAGGGGATACCGAACTCGTACATGCTCTTCGGTCATATCCACAACACTTACGACCAGGTGCTCGTGGACTCCTTCATAACACAGACAAGGAACACGAAGCGTCTTCTTGCGCATCACGAGGAGGAGACGAACATCCCCTGTCAGATGATCAACTGCTTCTGCATGTACAGCAACTATACTCCTCTTACCCTGGAGGAGTGGGTCGAGTGTGACAGGGAGAGACGGAAGAATCTCGGTCTTGAATAAGTCCGTACTTGATGATTTCTTCCGTCTTTCCGTGGCAATGGTTCACTTCCGCAGTTCCGGCAGTTATATCAGATGTTTTCCTCTATGAAGGAACGGATCCTGTCTTTCTTTTTATCAAATGCCTCTTCGTCGACCGTTCCGATGCCGAGGTATCTGAAGTCTACACCGAGATAGCTGAACATCTCGCTGAATGCATCATGGAGAATCCTGAACTCCACATCGTCGTCTTCGGCGCCGCCGTTGAGTATGACAGCGACCTTCTTTCCCTTCCAGTCTTCATGGCCGAGGGCATAGAGTCTGTCTATGAAGGCCTTCATCTGCGCATTGACCTGCCACCAGTAGATGGGGGAGAGAAGGACTAAGGTATCTGCCTTTCTGAAGGCGTCGTAAAGAGCTGTCATGTCGTCCTTCTGGATACAGAGATTACCTTCTTTTCTGTTGCAGTATTCACAGGCCAGGCAGGGGGCGATCTTCTTCTCCCTGAGGCGGACGATTTCTCCGCCCTTCATTTCCTTTACCATGTCGGCCATGCGGTCCGAATACATTCCCTTCCGGGGACTTGATGAAATTATAAGTGTGCTCATGTTAACCTCTTATATATAAGGTAGAATATAACAGAAAAACGGCATTTCAGCTCTGTTTTTTTCTATTTACAGTGAAAGCATGGAATTAGTGAAAACCATAAGAAAAATCGTAGAAAATTTTTAAAAATCTTCAAAAAGGGGGTTCACATTTATCTGGGAAAAATGTAATGTATT
>CAZKIT010000012.1:0-21465 GCA_964552905.1 uncultured Spirochaetaceae bacterium | reverse complement strand
TCACGTCCTTCTGCCGTGAGACACTGACAAAGAAGATTACGGCACTCTTCGGTGAAAGAATCATCTTCGTTCCCAACAGGGACAGGGAAAGCATTCCGATGATGGGAGGTCTCCTCACTCCCTTCGATATTCACTCCACGAAGCTGAAGCAGTTCGGCTTCGTCCTCGAAAGAGAGAATCTGAAGATAGTGGATGCCGGCGACGAACCCCTCGACGAAGGAAACGCAGACCTTGCAGAAGGTGCTGACTGGCTGACCCACGAGGCATTCTGCCTCTACGGCGACAGAGACATCTACCACCCGTACGAGAAGAGCCACAGCACCGTGAAGGATGCCGCAGAGCTGGGTGAAAGACTCAGAGTTAAGAATCTTCTTCTCTACCACACGGAAGACAAGTCCGGTGTAGAGACAAGAAAAGAGCGATACACTGAAGAAGCGGAGAAATACTACTCTGGCAATATATTCGTACCCGACGACGGAGACGAGATCATCTTGTAGAGGATACGAAGTCCCTGACGGATCGGATGTACTTATCCCTGTCGTAGAGGAAGCTCTGCGCATGGGGCGCATCAGCAACAGGAATGAGGGTTACTCTTTCAGGAGCAGCAGCCTTTATCTCCTCGCTCATGTGGAACGGGACAAGCTTATCTCCGGTTCCGTGGATGATAAGAAAAGGAACCGTACTTCTCTTCACGGCTTCAACCGCTCCCGTGCGGCTGAGACGGAATCCTCCCCAGAGGGACGTAGTGAGATTCACGAACCATCCCATGAGAGACGAAGGGAAGTGGGCCGAGGAGAGGACCTTGTCGACGATTGCACGGCTTGATGTGTACGGACAGTCCGCGATTATTCCCCTCACGTTGACTTTGGAGAGCTTATCGCTCGAGTTGAGGACGGTGTGAGCTCCCATGCTTATACCCATGAGGTATATCTCGGAATCCTCGCCGTTTCTCTTCTGGACATACTTCACCCACTCCAGAAGATCGTCCGTCTCCCTGATGCCGAACGTTACCGTGTGTCCTTCGCTTCCCATGCATCCCCTCTGGGATATCAGGAGAACATTGAAACCCATATCCATGAAAACAGGTGCCACACCCGACATGTCGATGAGGGAGACACCCCTGTAGCCGTGTGCAAGAACGGCAGTCGGTGCGTCGTTTTTTCCCGAGGGGTAATATCTTCCTTCGAGCTTCAGTCTGTCTGAAGATGTCACATACACCATCTCGCACTCGAGGGACGCCAGATAGTTCGTCATATCCTTCTTCTTCACGGCATACGGATAATACTCATTCATGTACTCTATGTCGTTCTGGTGCTTCACGGGAGTATAGAAGAATCTCCTGTAAACTATGTATGATGCAATCAAGACAATGACGGCAAGAGCCGCGACAACTATAAGAAGAACGGTCATTTCTCTACTCTCCGAGGCCGAAGCTCCATGTGAATCTGAAGCCGTCGGTGACAGTATATGTTACACTTCCGTTGAGACTAATTGCAACAGAGGAGAGGTAGCCGACAAGCGGTGTCAGCGACAGTTTTGCTCCGAGTGCATAGCTGTCACGGTATTCCCATCCCCTCATTCTGAGACTTCCGTCATATGTGAAAGTCAGATCAAGGTGCTGAAGATAGATTCCCAGCCAGGGCAGGCTCTTCTGTATCTCCCAGGTGAAAAGATAGAGTTTTCCCCTGAAGGAGAAGACAGGGTTCTTCACTGCATCCGTCACACCGAGAGAGAGACGGAAAGGAAGATTGAAGCCGAGACGTATCGTATTATCCACTGGAATGATGCGCGGCAGATAGAGCGAGAGCACAAAGGACGGCGAAAGATTCTCCAGCACGGCCTCCGCTCCCCAGCCCAGGACACAGTAGCGTCCGGTTCCCATGGGATAGAGATCGCAGTAGGTGACGGAGAATCTGTTTGCAATGCCTCTCATTTCCGGAAGAGAGAAGAGCGCGACGGTATCCGAGAGCGTGAGAGACCTGTTGTACGAGCCGAGATCGAAGGTGTATGTTCCCTTCACATCGAAATCGAAGAATGCGGACCCGGACTCTGAATATGCGGAAAACGACGTGCTGAAAAAGTCCGAGTACGAATAGAAGAGCATCATCATCGGAGTCTTCTTCTCGAAGCTGTAGCCGGCGCCTGCCATGACCGTGTGCCTCTCCGACGGATCCGTGGCCGTCATTGTCACACCCAGTCCGCTTACATCAGGGATATACAGTCCTCTCGTTCCGGAGAGCGGCATAATCATGCCTTTTTTCATGTACTCGAGCACATTGTACTTCTCTGCGCCGGAGATCTTCTTCTCCTGGGGAGTGACGACAGGGATGAAAGACGAAACGGTGACACTCTCTTCTTCTCCGAACGAGAATGAGGAGATGTCCCTGCGGCTTATCCTGCTGCTCCAGATATATTCCGAGACGTAGTAGACGGTGCCGTCGCTGTCCTTCACGGGGCAGCCGACACCTCCGGTAAAATCATTTCGGGAGAGCATGTATGTGCCGTTTTCATAATCGTACTCTCCGTACCTTGTGAAACTGCCGTTCTTTCCGATGCAGGAGAAGGCAAGAGTGCCGTCGGCATTGAGGGAGAGCGAATGAATGTATGTGTCCCCGCCGAGGGTGATCACACTGAGCTCTCCACTTTCCGTATCGACAGAGAGGAGTCTCGTCATGCCGTTCTGCGTGAGGATGAAGAGCGCAAGGGACGGAGAAATCGCAACACCCTCGCTGAGCGTTATATCGCGCCCGAGCGACCATGAGGAAATGAGGGACTTATCGGAGAGCGAACGGTATTCAAGCGTCGTGTTCCTGTCGCTCTCCGTGACAAGCAGCACCCCCTCGTCGGAGAGGAGAAGCCCCGTATAATAATCGTCGAACGATGTGTACTTCGTTCCGTTTCTTCTCAGTATGTTCACACTCCTCTTCTTCTCGCCGACATACGGAGAGAGGATGAAGGACGGGGAGAAGGAAAGGTCGTCGGGAGATGAATAGGAGAATGCTATGCGCTTTTTCCCGCTTCCGTCCTTTTCATAGAGGTAGAGGGACGCCGTATTCGTGTCCTTCACGTAGAGAGAACCGCCGTCAAGCGTAAGGTTGTTCCAGCTTCCCCATCCTGATATGTTCTCGCTCTCCTCCGGTGAGGAAGCGGTAGTCAGACTGGCAGCAAAGCCGTTCCAGGCGTCCTTTATCGAGATACCGAAGCTCTTTTTGAATATCCCGTTCGTGGTGCTTATCGGGAAGAGATAACAGGTACGGATGAAGGATGAGACGCTTTCAGAACCGTATGTGTCGGAGAGGTACTGCAGAAAGGATGCCCCCGCTATGTACGAGAGATTCCCCGACGGCGATATATCGAGGCCGCCCGCAATATCACTATGGGACGAAAACGGGAAGCCTTCGGCGCTGATTTCGCTCATGAGTGTCATCGTGTACGGGTCGTTGAGTCTTCCCTCCCCCTCACTGCTCTCCATATATACTGCGATACCCTCGATGAACGACTTGTCCAGGTACAGGTTCCCGGGAGTTATCCAGTCACCGAAGAGGGAGCGCAGGAACGAGAAGAATCCGTTCGATATCGAAGATGTGAACGCATGTGTGAGTTCATGATAGAACGTAAGCTGAAACGAATGGGTTGTGTTTGCGAAGAGCTCGGGAGTCACCGCAGTGACATACATCACGATGTGCGATGACGAATATGAGGAATAGTGGGCATTGTACCGGGTCACACCGCTTTCGAAGTAGACCGGGATGTGAAGAGAGGGATCGGTGCCGAAGAACGAGACGAGCTTCGAGTAGCACTCCTCGGCCGTGTCCATGATTTCCGCTGCACTCTCTTCGGTTTCCTCCGAGTAGATGAAATCGAAGTGCTCGGTCGATACGACATACTCACCCGCCGTCAGAAAAGCGAGGGAAAAAGATAACAGAACAGTAAGGAGGAATGCTTTCTTCATTCCATCATTGTAGTTTACCAGGCCGAACAGGACAACAGCGTGACACAGCCGGCATAGATTCCTATCATTGAGTCATGACTGTCTTCGATTCACATTTCCATCTGCTGAGCATGCTCGAGCACGGACTCGATGCCGTGCTTCCGCCGTCAATCATCGGCATCGAATGCGCAACCGTTCCCGACGACGCCGTGAAGAGAATAAGGCTTGTCGGAAAGAACACGGATGTGTACATGTCGATGGGTGCCGGCCCCTGGTGCACATCTTCCGCCTACCCGATGTCGGTGGAGGAATCAATAAGGACCCTCGAGAACGAGATATCCCTCTACGGGGCCGATGCCATAGGCGAATGCGGTTTCGACTTCCACTGGAAGGACTACGGAGGAAAGGAGGAACAGGAAAGACTTTTCACCGCCCAGGTGAAAATCGCAGCAGAGCTCGGCGTTCCTCTCATCATCCACTCGCGCGATGCCGACGAAGTGCTCCTCAGACACCTCGGTTGCATAAACGGAAATACCATAATGCACTGCTTCTCCTCCGGTCCCGACACGATGCTGCCTCTTCTCGAGAGAGGGGCATACATCTCCTTTGCCGGGAATGTGACATTCAGAAGCAGCCGTGCCATCCAGGAAGCCGCAAAGCTCTGTCCCGTGGAGAGACTCCTCTATGAGACGGACTCGCCGTACCTCACTCCCGTTCCGCTCAGGGGACAGATGAACAGGATGGAGAACTCCGAGCATACTCTCGCATTCCTCTCCGCCCTGAGGGGAGAGGACGCGGAATACATAAAGCAAAACGCGGTAAGGAACCTCAGATCACTTATGAAGAACGGAGTAAGTGTAGTAAGGCGTGAAATCTGAAGCTATCATTCTCGCCCAGTCATAATGCAGTGATATCACGGTGTCGAGGGAGACGGCCGAGACTGCGTCTCTCTCGTCCATCACGACTCTCGCCTTCGTTCCCCTGTAGAGAAGGGACGAGGAAAGGGGATCGGTGATTATGACAGCCCAGTATGTATCTGCAGAGGCGGTGAGCTTCTCCTCGTTCACGACGCTTACACGGGACGTGTATGTGATGCACCCCAGTGCGGCATGATCATCACAAAGCGAGGAGAAGATGCCGGCATAGCGGCTCTCCTCCTCATAGACGAGGGCAATGAGCTTATCGGAAAAGGATGAGAGGAAGGACGAGTACATCTCCTCTTCGGAGAAACCAAGGTCAACCTTCTCTCCGTCCTTCACGACGGTGTAGAACGTACACCTTGTTCCGTCGTCAAGAAGCGAGTACGGAGCATATATGTATGTATCCGCACCTTTGATCCGTTCAAGAAGGGAGAGCGAGTCATCAGTGCGCTCGATGCAGAAATACCCCGGGTTCAGGAAACCAGGATGCGACCACCTCCCCTCGATTTCACTCAGGCTTGAAGGCGTCACATAAACGACGAGGCCGAATGAGAAAAAGACAGTGACGAGTGCCGCCGCAAGCACTGCGAGAGCAATTAGGATGATCTTCTTCGTTTTCGACATACTCAAGATATTAGTTGAAAAGAGAGACAACCTCAACAATTTTCCCCTCTCCGGTCAGACGGCGTAACATCGAAGCTGTAATTTCAAACACCGTTTGTAAAAAATTGACAGAAAGAAGCACAAAAGTTGACTCAAAGAAGAGAAATCGGTAAATTATTACCGGTTTTCTATAAGGAGGCTTTTATGACAAGCTACAAAGAATTGGGTCTTGTTAATACAAGAGATATGTTCAGCAAGGCTGTTAAGGGCGGTTACGCCATCCCGGCCTACAACTTCAACAACATGGAACAGATGCAGGCAATCATCCAGGCATGCGTCGAGACAAAGAGCCCTGTTATTCTCCAGGTTTCCAGAGGTGCAAGAGACTATGCAAACATCAACATCCTCAGAAACATGGCACGCGGCGCCGTCGAGTATGCTCATGAGCTCGGATGCGACATTCCTATCGTTCTCCATCTCGACCACGGTGACTCCTTCAAGACATGCAAGGAATGCATCGACAACGGCTTCTCCTCTGTCATGATTGACGGATCCTCCCTTCCTTATGAGGAAAACATCAAGGTAACGAAGATGGTCGTCGAATATGCTCATCAGTTCGATGTCACAGTCGAAGGCGAGCTCGGAGTTCTCGCAGGCATCGAGGATGAGGTAAGCGCAGCTAAATCCCACTATACAAGACCCGAGGAAGTCGAAGACTTCGTATCGAAGACAGGCGTCGATTCACTCGCAATCAGCGTCGGCACAAGCCACGGCGCATACAAGTTCACACCCGAACAGTGCACAAGAAACGCTGACGGCGTTCTCGTACCGCCAGAGCTCAGATTCGACATCCTCGCGGAAATCGAAAAGAGACTCCCCGGCTTCCCGATTGTCCTCCACGGCTCTTCATCCGTTCCCCAGGAATATGTAAAGATGATCAACGAGCACGGCGGAAAGCTCAGCGACAGCGTCGGCATTCCCGAAGAGCAGCTCAGAAAGGCGGCAAAGAGTGCAGTCTGCAAGATCAACATCGACTCCGACGGCAGACTTGCAATGACAGCAACAATCAGAAGAATCTTCGATGAGAAGCCCTCTGAATTCGACCCGAGAAAGTACCTCGGACCGGCAAGAGACGAACTCAAGAAGATGTACATGCACAAGAACAACGAAGTTCTCGGTTCAAGCGGACACGCTCTCGACTGAGACTGTTGAACACAACATAGAGGGATGCCGCAAAAGCATCCCTTTTTTCATCAGTCCGGAAGCCAGGACGAAGCCTCTTTCATACTGCAGAAGACGGGACTGAGATTATTCTCGTCTTCAGATTCCTCTACCCTTTCCCGTATTAGTTCATCAAGGACACTCCCGGGAAGGCACCCTTCTTCCGCCACGGAACGGAGGAAGAGAGAGACAGCCTCCGCCAGTGTGAGACCGTAAGGAACGAACACGGTCTCAGCCCTGTTCTTCAGACTCTCATCAGTGTCAAACATCACAGTACCCATATACCGTAATTCCTCCCTCATACCTGACTCAGCAGGTAAAAACCTGTTCATATCCCGTATCCAGCGAGCATCTGAGGACTCGAATTTCTCCAGAAAGTGAATGAAGTTCGTACTGGCAGGTTCGGTATCGGGTCTGTTGATTGTGCTTACTCTTTTCCGCATTTCAGGATACGAGCGCCTGAATATCAATGAGCAGAGAGTGCGGATCTGAGCCTCGTGTGCCGCATAGTTCTTCACGCCGGTATACTCTTCTATCACCGCGGCATTTGTCTTCTTTCCCTGTTTCGTAAGTCTCACGGATGCAAAGTGAGACAGGATTATCTGCATGGTACAGGGATTCGCGAATATGACGGCTCTGTCAGATGCCCCCGTCTTGTCATGGAAGCTGTCGATATCCTTCCTGAGTTTTCTGTAATGCAGGGACGGGGCCTTGTCAGTATCGCAGAAGATGATTACCGCTTCGTAATGTCCGGTCTGATAGACACTCGTGTACTTCGGAAAGATTCTTGCTTCACCGTGTGCATTGTAGAGGTGAAACTCATACTCATCACTCCAAACATTAAGTTGTGTCAGCCTTTCGAAATAGAGGTAGTCTTCAAGTCCTTCACATATGACACATATCCTGTGCCTGTGTACTCCTTTCTCAGGTAACGCTTTCATCTTTCACCTCCAGAAGAGATTCGAAAAGGTCAGGTTCCGGTATTGCCCCCAGACAGCCCTTTCTGTACATCTCTGCGATGTCACTCTCCCCTCTCATTCTGTCCCTGCCGGCAGTGAAAGAAGAGAGAGGATAGAGATAGGTGTCACTGCGGTCCTTTGCCGCGAACCATATCTGGTCCTGTCTCAGGAGAGTTCTGCAGTCAAGAAGGGAAACATCGTGTACAGTGGCGATGAGCTGTGCAGACGTATTGAGAACGTTGTTGAAGAGTGCGACGATTGCGCGTGTCAGACGGAAGTGAAGGGAGCCGTCAAGTTCGTCGACGACAAGAATCCTGCCCTTCTCGAGAGCATCGAGTATGTAGGATGAGAGAGCCTCGAGTTTCTTCGTTCCCGTCGAATCGAAGAGGACGGAGGGAACTGTGACGCCCCTGTAGACTGATGCAAGATGAAGAATGTCATCAGCGGAAACGGATGACAGCACACCTTCCTGGGGAGAGAGACTGTCATCAAAGCTGAGCTTCTCAGCTTCCTCATCCGAAAGGTATTTCAGATCGTCAAGGTCGACATCGGCGGAGCGGAGAAATGCGACAAGCTTCCTTCTTCTTTCCCCGTTCCCCTTCACTACCCTGATGGTATGCGAGAGGGGGATGTTGTTCATGTCGACAATGTCAATCTTCGAAGCAAACGAGAGCGCGGCGGAGACAAAGAGTGAAAGAGATGGAAACTGTGAAGAATCCACGACATGCATCATGATGTTCGTTCTCGACGACACCTTCATCACAGGAACAAGGCCTTCATCCTCTGCCCTGTACTCCCCTTTCTTCACGTCCCTTACGAGGATATCATCCTCGCGGGTGTTGCCGTACCTGTCGCGTTCGACAGAAGCATAACGCTCGTAGATGTATTCCCCCTTCTCAGTGTCATACCCGAACTGAAGAAGATACTGCCGTCCGTCCCCGATGAACGATACCGAAAGCTCTGACACATTGTCATCAGAGAAAAGATTCCGTCCCGGCCTCGAGCCCCTGTTGAGGATGATGTCCCTGATAAGGGCAACTATGCGGACGAAGTTCGTCTTTCCGCAATTGTTGGGGCCGATGAGAACAGCCGACTTCAGAACACCGATTCCGCATTGTGTTGTGTAGTTTGTCGGGAACCTCTTGTAGTGCCGGTTCGCCTTCAGGGAAAACTCCACAGGAGATCTGTATATGAGTGTGTTGCCGACCTTTATATAAAGAAGCATGCTGCCGTCCTCCATAATGAAGATAGCATGCCTTTATTCTGCGTGCAAGATTTCAGCACGAAAAATTATTCGATAATCCTTATATTCCTCACGGGTTCGACGGGCACGGTAATCACCTCGCCCTCGGCTGTGGTTATCTCGATCCAGTCATCGCTCCAGTCCGTGAATGTGCCGCATACCCTGTCGCCGGAGAAGGACGAAAGGACGACTTCCTTACCCATGAATTCATCAAAATCGAAGAGCCATTTTTCCATAGGCACAGTCTAACGCCGCAGAATGAGAGGGACAAGGGATGAAAAACCTTATTTTTCTGCACGATAATCCCTTTTAACCCAATTATCTGATTTGACAGCGGTAATCGTTAATGCTAATCTTTTTCAAGTGCCGTGGGCACTAATCTATTGATATATCTGCGTTCTGCCGTGCGTAAGGAGTTTAATGGCTACAAAGGATTTGAGAATCAATCGCCAGATAAGGGCGAGAGAAGTCTTTCTGATTGATGAAAGTGGTAATCAGAGAGGAGTTGTGAACACTTTCGAAGCTCTCAGGGTTGCCGAAGAGGCAGGTCTCGATCTCGTCGAGGTCTCACCGATGGCAAATCCCCCCGTATGCAAGGTGCTCGATTTCGGAAAGTACCGCTACGAGATGGAGAAGAAGCAGAAGGAAGCCAAGAAGAATCAGGTCGTAACCAAACTCAAGGAAGTCAGGATGCAGTCCAAGATTGCAGAGGGTGACATCAACACGAAGAGCAAGGCAATAGCCGAATTCCTCTCGGAAGGAAACAAGGTCAAGGTGTCCATCCGCTTCAAGGGAAGAACAATCACCCATACCGACCTCGGAAAGGATGTTCTCGATACGATTCTCGTCAAACTTACGGAGATGGGATGCCCCTTCAATCTTGACAAAAGTGCCTTTATGGAAGGTAAAATGATGAGTATAATGTTGTCGCCGTCGAAGAGCAGCAGACAGAAGGCAAAGCCGGCTGTGAAAGAGACGGAGACAGCAGACAAAGAGTAATTCTTTCCCGCACGGGATTGAAATAAAGTAACGGCTGGGGTGCTTGTTCCCAGCAGTGCTATGGGAGGGCAAAAGAATGCCTAAGATGAAAACAAGAAAGAGCGCAGCAAAGCGCTACAAGGTCACCGGAAGCGGCAAGGTCATGATCAAAAAGCAGGGATCGCGCCATATTCTCACCAAGAAGAGCTCCAAGAGAAAGATGAATCTTCGTCATCAGGGAGTTCTTGCCGATGTTGAAGCAAAGAGAGCAAAAGAAATGCTCCCTTACGCTTAATTAAGGAGGAGAGATTATGCCAAGAGCAGTTGACGGAACCAAGAGAAAGGACAGAAGAAAGAAAATTCTCGATCAGGCTAAAGGCTACTATGGTCGCAGAAGCACCAACAACAGGATTGCAAAGGATGCTGTCGCAAAGGCAGGTCAGTATGCATACCGTGGAAGAAAAGAGAAGAAGAGAGACTTCAGAAAGCTCTGGATCGCAAGAATCAGCGCTGCTGTACAGAGCGAGGGTCTCAACTATTCCCAGTTCATGCACGGCCTGAAGAAAGCCAACATCGAGCTTAACAGAAAGGCACTTTCGAACATGGCTGTCGAGGACAAGGCTGCATTCACAGCTCTCGTCGACACTGTCAAGAAGGTTCTCGCTTAAGGAGGAGAAAAATGGAGCGTATCAGCAGAAAAGAACTCGTGACTTTCAGATTGAAGAAGGCATCAGGTGCCTTGAAGATTCTCAACGGAGAAATCGAAGATCTAAAGAAGAGACTCTCACTCGTCGAAACCCATAACGAGGAACTTCAGGACCTCATCGAAAGGATTTCGGAGAGCGCTGCTGCAATCAACGCTTCTGTCGGCGAATCACTGAACGCACTCACAGATTCCATCGAATTCGTACAGAATGCAGATGAGAACGACGAGATTGCAACCGCAGAGGAATTTTCCAACAGCGGTACCTCTGACGATGCCGATTTCGACTTCTGAAGGATGTCCGATTCAAAGAGTGGAGGCTGAGGCCTCCATTTTTTGTCGAAAAAGCTTTTCCATATCACGAAAGCCGTGTAATATAGTCTTAGACCTATAGAAACGCAATCAAGCACCTCTTGGCTCAAACCTACATATTCGGAGTCTGGGATAGCTTCTGCCTGCATTGCACCCGCCGGTTTCCGGTAATACAGGGTACAGAACGCAAGCGAACAAGGACTCCATCCTTGAACTAATGTTCAAGAGTCGACGATTGGCTGATTTCTATAGGATTTTTTTTGTTTTCGCTCTATCATTTAACCATGAACAATTCAGACAAGGTAATATACGTCACACTGCCCTCTTCATTCACGCTCGACATCTCGGGAGTGAAGCTTGACCCGTCAGTGAAGCTCCCCTTCTCCACGAAGGAGGGAAAGGATAAGCTCGATGCCTCCGACTGGACGGTGGAGAACCTGATGAGCGGTCTCATCACGGTATGTGCCGATGACGAGAGGAACGCTCACTTCGATTACTACAAAAGCATAATCAACGCAATCGACCCCACAATAGTCGAAAAGCTCAATCAGGCTGCGATAGCCAAGGAGCAGAGAGGAGAATACGATTTTGCCCGGCTCCTCTTCCGTGCCGTCTATCATCTTCTCCCGCAGAGCGCGTCGGCAATCAACCTCGCAACACTCTACTCCTACATGGCTGTCGATGCCTCGAAGAAGGGAGACGACAACAGGGAGTACATAAAAAAGGCAAGAGAGACTCTCCAGGACGCTCTCTCGCGCTTCGGCGAGAACGAGGAGATTCTTGCAGAGCTTGCCTCGTTTGAAGCATTCATGGCCGACCTCGACGAAGCGAAGGAATACCTCGAAAGGTATTTCAGGGTAGCTGAAGAGGGAGAGAAGAAAGAGGAGATGAAGAAGCTCTACAGAGACGTATGCTTCAAGCTCGACAACGAAGGCAGGATCGAGGAAGCCTACGACTTTCTCTCGATGGGAGAGAGCGACAAGGCCATGCCGATCATAGAGAGCTTCATAAAGAACAACCCGAAGATCTGGAACGGATACTTCCTAAAGGGCTGGGCGCTCAGGATAAAGAAGGAGTTCGCTTCGGCGAAGCCCTGCTTCCTGAAGTGCATAGAACTCGGCGAGAGCAACAGTGAAATCTACAACGAACTCGCACTTTGCGAACTCGGAGAAGGCAACAGGGAACTCGGGGAGGTATATCTCGAGTCGGCATACGACCTCGATGACGAGAACCTGACCGTCGTGACGAACCTCGCCCTGCTCACCCTCGAAGACGGCAATTACGACGCAGCAAGAGAATGGCTCGAGAAGGCAAGATTCCTCGCCGAAGACGACAGGCTCGTGGAGCATCTCATCAGAAAATACGAGAAGGAGACGGGCGAGAAAATCGGAACTCTCATACACGAGGAAATCGTGAAGGGAGATGACGAGAAAAACGGAGAGAACATAAAGGACAATCTTTTCAGAAGCTTTGAAAAGGCGGATGACGGGAGTGTCTGCAGCTGCGGGAAGGAAGGCAATGACAATTAAGACAAATTCTCCCCTGGAAACAGAGGAACTCGGAAAAAGAATCGGAAACGCCTTGAAAAAGGGGAATGTCGTGTCGCTCAGAGGCTCTCTCGGCGCCGGCAAGACCGTGATAGCAAAGGGCATAGCACGCTCTCTCGGAATCGAGGAAGCCATAGTCAGCCCGACATTCACGCTGGTGCAGGAATATGACGGAAGAGAGAAACTCTATCATCTCGACATATACCGTCTCAGCGGAGATGACGAATTCGAATCAATGGGCGGGGAGGAGTTCCTCTACCCCGACGGAATCACACTCATCGAGTGGTCGGAGAAGATAGACGACATGCTCCCTGATGACACAATCTACATAACCGTCACAATCAACGACGATCTGACAAGAACAATAGACATAGAGGGGCTCGAACTATGAACATACTATCAGCAGATACATCAACTTCAATTCTATCAATCGCCCTCAGAACAGATACGTCCTATGAGGAAAGGATGGTAAGAGGCAACTTCGCCCCGAGCGAAAACCTCATGGGTGAAATCAAGAGTCTGCTCGAAAGAGCAGGCCTCACATTCAAGGACCTTGATCTTCTTGTGTGCACGAAGGGACCGGGCTCATTCACCGGCCTCAGAATCGCAATGGCGATGATGAAGGGAATAGCTCTGGCACAGGATGTCCCTCTTGTGAGCGTCCCCACCCTCTCGGCAGTCGAGAGAACAGTGTCGCCGCTGTGGAAAGGTCCCGTTCTCAGCATAATCGATGCGAAGAAGAAGCGCTTCTACTACCGCCTCTCCGAAAACGGAGAAGCTCTCACTCCCGACAGAGACGAGTGCACGGAGAAGATCGTCGAGGAAGTGAATGCCCTCAAGAAAACCGTCCTCCTCACAGGCCCCGATGCCGGAGTATTCTACAGGAAGGCAAAGGAAGCGGACAGTTCTGTCAGTATCATACTCGACCCGGACACACCGAGGAACCTCTCCTCTTCCATGATCTCCCTTGGAATTGAAATATACAATACAAAGGGAGCGGACGACATCGGGGAAGGCCCGGTATATATAAGGCGCAGCGATGCGGAGGAGATGCTGATGCAGAAGACACAGGAGGAAAAAAGTGGAAACTGACGTCCTCGTCATCGGCTGCGGCCCCGCAGGGATGAGCGCAGGTCAGTATGCCGCCCGCTCCGGCTACAAAGCGCTCATAATCGATCCGATGGGGCCGGGCGGACAGCTGTTATACATCGACGAGATAGAAAACTACCCCGGAACGGAGAAACTCAGCGGCTATGTCCTTTCCGAAAGGATGGAAGAACAGTGCACAGCCTTCGGAGTTGATATCGAATACATGAAGGCACTCTCCATCAGGAAGGAGAACAACCTCTTCCATACATTAACTGACGAAGGAGAGATAATCTCGAAGGCAGTCATCGTCGCGACGGGAGCGGAGCACCGCCACCTCGGAGTGAAGGGCGAAGAGGAATACAGGGGAAAAGGCGTGAGTTACTGCGCAACATGCGACGGCCCCTTCTTCAAAGGTAAAAAGGTAATCGTCGCAGGCGGCGGTGACACAGCCCTCACCGATGCTCTCTACCTCTCGAAGCTCTGCCGTGAAGTCGTCATCGTGCACAGACGTGACACATTCCGTGCCCAGAAGGTTCTCCAGGACAGAGTCAGGGCGAAGGACAATATCTCTCTCATCATGAATGACAGTATCAAAGAGATTCAGGGAGACGGAAAGGAAGTGAAGTCAGTCGTTCTCACAGGCGGAAATGAAGTCGATACTGACGGCGTCTTCGTCTTCATCGGCATGACACCGTCCTCCTCAATCGTCGACGGACTCTGCGAAAGAGACGGCCTCTTCATAAGAACCGACAGTTCGGGTCGCACCACCCTCCCCGGCCTCTTTGCGGCGGGAGACGTTACGACAACGTCCTTCAGACAGGTCGTGACAGCCACTGCGGACGGCGCAAGAGCGAGCCACAGCGCAGACGAATACATACAGAACCTGAAATGAAGAGATGCCCGGAGACGGGCATCTTTCATTCATACAGACAAAGAATCAAAAAGTCCAAATACATTCATAAAAGTGCTATGATATTAGCATTTTCTTGTCTTTTTATCTGATTATTGCTAAAATATTAACAATGATTAACATAGATCTCCTAACCATGTCACACTCCGAAATGATGTCAGTGATTGCCTCCAACGCAAAAAAGAGGAGGAAACAGTACAGCATGACTCAGAGGGAAATTGCCACGAGGGCCGGAGTATCTTACGCGTCATACAGGCGCTTCGAGGAAACCGGACAGATATCACTTGACTCCTTCGTGAGGATAGCCAGGGTTCTTGACTGCGACAAGGAGCTCATGGAACTGTTCACAAAGAAGCATTACAACTCAATCGAGGAGGTACTGAATGAAAAACACAAATAAGGTTGCCGTATTCTTCGGAAATGAAGAAGTCGGAATGATAGCACAGCCGGAAAACGAAAACAGAACAGTATTCCAGTACTCACCTTCATGGTTGAGAAACGGATTCAGCATATCTCCAATATCGCTACCATTGGAAAACAGGGTCTTCATTTCAGAGAGGGAACCTTTCGACGGGATGTTCGGCGTATTCAATGATTCTCTCCCGGACGGCTGGGGACGACTCATTACGGACAGATATCTGAAGAATCACGGAATAGATCCACTCTCTATCACACCTCTGACAAGGCTCACTCTTCTCGGGCCAGCAATGACAGGCTCCCTGCACTATGAGCCTGCTGTCAGCAGGGAAGAAGCACCAACAGATACACCGGACCTGGACACACTTTTCAGCGAAACAAGGAAAATACTGAAAGATGAGGGTTCCGACACTTTCATTGACGAATTCTACATCAGAGGCAGCTCATCAAACGGGGCAAGACCGAAGATTGAAATCGACATCAACAAAGAGGCATGGATTGTGAAATTCCCGTCTGCATATGATTCTCCGGATATGGGGATAATGGAATACGATTACAGCAGGACAGCGCGGATGTGCAATATCGAAACAGCCGAATTCACACTTCTTGAATCAAATCTGACAAAAGGCTTCTTTGCTTCAAGAAGATTCGACAGGCCCGTAAATAAGACTCATATGGTCTCTGTTTCCGGACTTCTTGAAGCATCGCACAGGGAACCGGCTCTTGACTATAAACACCTTTTCAAACTCAGCTGGATTCTATCCAAAGACATAGAAGAACAGAAAAGAGTCTTTGACCTGATGTGCTTCAATGTCTTTTCTCACAACCAGGATGACCACAGCAAGAACTTCTCCTTCATCTATAACGTTACTGAGGGCAAATGGAAGTTGTCTCCCGCCTATGACATCACCTACTCCATGACAGCGTGGAATGAGCAGTCAACAACAGTCAACGGCAAAGGAAAAAACATAACGGCTGAAGATATGATCGAACTCGGTCTGCAGAGTGGTCTGGAGAAGGAATATCTTATCAGGAGAACATCAGACATAAAGACGGTAGTAGACAGCGAACTTGCCACATACATTTCTCCGTCAAAGTAGCGTAAAACTTTTTTTACAGGGATCATATCGTCATCTTCAATTTCGACAATCAGCAGCTGCTGGAATGGAAGAACGAAAAACCCAGAAAAATGCGATAATGATTGAGGGAGCAAGGCGTGTCGGCAAGTCCACTGTCGTCGAGGAATTCGCGAAGAATGAATACAAAAGCTACATCCTCATTGATTTCTCGACTGCTTCTTCCGACATCAGGAACCTGTTCTCCGACATGGCAGACCTGAACTACTTTTTCCTGCAGCTCCAGCTTCAGACGAGAACGGATCTTCATGTACGCAATTCTCTGATCATCTTCGATGAAGTCCAGCTTTTTCCGCCGGCAAGACAGGCCATAAAAGCTCTTGTAAAGGATGGACGTTACGATTACATAGAAACCGGCTCCCTGATTTCCATCAGGAAGAATGTTGCGAATATTCTGATTCCAAGCGAAGAACACATAATCAGCATGTTCCCGATGGATTATGAGGAATTTCTCTGGGCTACCGGAGACAACGTCTCGTTTTCCCTTATGAAGGAGCTTTTTGAAAGCGGGCGACCACTTACTGACGGAACACTGAGGCAGATGCTCAGGACATTCAGACTCTACATGCTTGTAGGAGGCATGCCTCAGGCTGTGTCCGAATATCTCGAAACAAATAACCTCCGGATGGTCGACGAAAGAAAACGCGAGATAATCACGCTGTATGAGGAAGATTTCCACAAGATTGATTCTTCAGGGACTCTTTCCCTTCTCTTTGATTCGATTTCAGGAGAACTCAGCAGGAATTCAACAAGATTCAGCGTCTCGTCCTCTGTCCCCAATGCAAGGGCCGGAAGTCCTTCTATTCTGAAAAGCATTTCGGAACTGGCCAGCTCGAAGACTGTTCTTGTCGCATACAATTCCAACAACCCGGCTGTCGGTCTGTCGGCAACGAGAGACATAGATAAATTCAAACTTTATCTTGCAGACACAGGCCTTTTCGTCACACTTGCATTCAAGGACAGTACCTTTACCGACAATCTCATATACCGGAACCTTCTGAGTGACAAGCTTCCTGTCAATCTGGGATACATCTACGAGAACATCGTTGCCCAGATGCTCGCGGCAAAGGGAGACAGCCTTGTCTATCACACATTTCCCAATGGAGAGTCGAGACATTATTATGAGGTTGATTTCCTGATTACAAGAAAAAACAGAATCTGTCCCATCGAAGTGAAGTCCTCCGGTTACCTGACGCATTCATCGCTTGATGCGTTTTCCTCCAAATATCCGGAAAGAATTCTTAAGAAGTATCTTGTCTATACGAAGGATTACAGGAAGGACGGAGACATCTACTGCATTCCTCCGATGTTTGTGCCATACATCTGAGAACAAAAAAGGGTGAAGACGGTACCTGCAATTCACTTATTTTTAACTTGCCCCGGAGCGGGTACAGAGAAGATAATATCCGTATGGAAATATTAATGGTAACAAGTGAGGCTGTTCCCTTCTCCAAGTCGGGGGGACTGGCAGATGTGGCGGGGGCGCTCTCCTCAGCCCTCGTGAAACTGGGTCACAGTGTAACTGTATTCATGCCGCTCTATTCCTTCATCGACAGGGATGGATTCAGAAAATCAATCTCCTTCCAGATTCCGATGCTCGGAGGAAACGAGAAAGCCGAAGTTTATGAGAAAGAAGTTGACGGCGTAGTCTACGCAGGTCTCTCGCACCCATACTTCACGGGAAGAAAGGGAATCTACGGCGACACGTCGTTCACGCCCTACAGCGACAACTGTCCGCGGTTCATCGCATTCTCGAAGGCGGCGGTGCTCTATATCCTCGCAAAGGGTCTCAATGTCGATATCGTCCACTGTCACGACTGGACGACGGGCTTCGTACCCCACTTCCTGAAGTATTTCAGGGCGCCGGGAAGAACTGTATTCACGATTCACAATCTTGAATACCAGGGAGTCTTCCCGTCTCTCGATGCCGTAGCATCGTCATCGGTTATTCCGAAGGAAGCACTAAGAGCCGGGAACATCAACATGATGGCCCTCGCCCTCAGAACTGCAGAGAGAATAACAACCGTCTCGCCGTCTTATGCGAAGGAGATTCTCACGCAGCAGTACGGCGCAGGTCTTGAAGACATACTGAAGCAGAGAGAGAACGACACACAGGGCATAATAAACGGTATAGATACCGATGAGTGGAACCCGGGCAGGGACACACTCATTCCCTCGCACTTCTCTCCCTCCGCCATGAAGGGAAAGGGAAAGTGCAAGAGGAAAATACAGGAGGTGTTCAGTCTCGAAGAGAGGGATGACATTCCCCTCTTTGCACTCATCAGCAGGCTCGCCTCCCAGAAGGGCTTCGATGAGCTGCTTCTCGAAGGAGAGGAGTGTGCACTCGAAAGAATACTGAAGACGGGGAAATGCCAGGTTGCACTGATCGGAACGGGAGACAGCAGATACATATCTGTTCTGAGCGCTCTCATGACGAAATACGACAATCTCTCCGTCAAGATAGTATTCTCGAAGGAGCTCTCGCACGAGCTTGAAGCCGGAGCCGACTTCTTCCTCATGCCCTCAGCCTACGAGCCCTGCGGCCTGAACCAGATGTATTCCCTCACCTACGGAACCATACCGGTCGTCCATGCAACGGGAGGCCTCAGAGACACGGTGAGAGACATGGATGAAGAGAACGGAAACGGCATCTCGTTCCTGTCGCTGAGCGCTGACGAAATAGTCGCCGCGGTCGAAAAGGCAGTCGCCCTCTATTCTGACAAGGCAAGGCTGGAGGAAATCAGGGAGAGAGGAATGTGCGAGGATTTCTCGTGGAGAGTCTCAGCCTCGAAGTACGAAAAACTCTACCTGGAACTCATCAGGAAGGCATAAAAAGAAAAAACATTAACTTTATTTACCAAATAAAAGCATTAAAATAGAGACAAAGGAGTCAAATTTCATGTCACTCAACAATAAGAAAGTAGTCGCAATCATTCTCGGAGGAGGAAGAGGAACAAGACTGTATCCTCTCACAATGGACAGATCAAAGCCGGCAGTGCCGTTCGCAGGAAAGTACCGTCTTGTCGATATCCCGATCTCGAACTGCATCAACAGCAACATGCGCCAGATTTATGTCCTGACACAGTTCAACAGTGCTTCCCTCCACAACCATATAGCATCAACATACAACTTCGATGCATTCTCCGGCGGTTTCGTAGAAATCCTTGCTGCAGAGCAGACATACGCATCGGAAAGCTGGTACCAGGGAACCGCAGATGCCGTAAGAAAGAACCTCAAGCACTTCAGAGACCAGAATGCTGATTACTATGTAATCCTCTCGGGTGACCAGCTCTACAGAATGGACTTCAACAAGATGCTCGACAGACACGTCAAGAGCGGCGCAGTCCTCACGATTGCCGGCAAGCCCATCAGCAGAAGCGAGGCTACAGGCCTCGGAATCATGGGCTGCGATGACAAGGGCATGATTACGAAGTTCTACGAGAAGCCGGCTGACGACGTCGACATCACGGACTACATAATTCCCGAGAACACACTCATGGACCAGCTCGGAGAAAAGAGAACGGAGAAGAACGAGTACATCGCATCGATGGGTATCTACATCTTCAACGCAAAGGAAATGGAGACGGCTCTCAACAACGACAAGACGGACTTCGGAAAGGAAATCATCCCGGACATCATAAAGACGAAGCCGGTGGCAAGCTACCTCTTCGACGACTACTGGGAAGATATCGGAACAGTCAAGGCGTTCTATGAGGCGAACCTCAACCTCGCATCCGACAAGCCTGCATTCAACTTCTATGATGAGGAGATGCCGATTTACACGCACCGCAGACATCTTCCTGCAACGAAAGCCAACTTCTGCAACATCTCCAACTCTCTCACAAGTGAAGGCTCGATCATCACGAATGCATACATCGTGAACTCGATCATCGGTGTCAGAACATTCATCGAAGCCGGAGCATCCCTCGACGGCGTCTACACGATGGGCGCATCCCGCTACGAAAGCGAAGAGGAAAAGGCGGAGAATGCAAAGAAGGGCATTCCGAACATCGGTATCGGAAGGGCGACGATCATCAAGAGGGCAATCATCGACCAGAACGTCAGAATCGGCGCAAACTGCCGTATCGGAATCGACAACATCAAGAGGCCGGAAGGCGACTTCGAGATGTACTCGGTCCATGACGGAATCATCGTCATCAACAAGAATGCGATAATCCCCGACGGAACAGTCATCTGACCCCTCACCACCCTCCCCCGGAAAATCCCCGGGGGATTTCTCCGCCTCAACAACTATAAATTCTTTTTTTCGTTGTTGATAAATCTGGATTATAGCCATAAAATTTTTACTATCAGAAAAGGAACAAGCGGGGGAAGGCGGCACGCCTTCTATGAAAATTCCTTGAAAACAGAAGTTATATGGACAGGGAGAAATCCGATGTCCGGAGGTTTATGTTATGGATTACGGGATGTTGAAGAAATGCGATCTTTTCAAGGGGATGGACGAAGCCCAGATTGCAGATATCGTCAATAATCTCGACGGAATAGTGCTCACGGCCGAGAAGAACAAGACCCTCATCAAGGAAGGCGATGAGACAAGGAACGCAGCTGTCATAATATCCGGTAGCGCACTGGCGTATCAGGAGGACTATACAGGCGGATTCAGAAACGTCGTCGCAGAACTCGGCGCGGGGGCTACTCTGGCAACATCCTCCTCCATTCTCTCTGTTCCCCACCCTCTCACGGTAATGACAAGAGAGGAGACTGTCTACTTCTCATTCAATACGAAGAAGCTTCTCTCAGTCAATTCCACGCGCCCTGCCACATACCTTCTCTTCGAGAACAACCTGCTTGTCCAGATATCGAAAACGATGTCGATTCTCTTCGAGAAAATAACATTCCTCACGCAGAGAACGACAAGGGCAAGGCTCATGAGTTATCTCGTAACGAAGTCTTACGAGAAGAAATCAAAGAGTTTCACAATCTCCCTCAACCGTCAGCAGCTTGCAGATTATCTCGGCGTCGACAGAGCTGCGATGACTGTCGTTCTCTCCGAACTGATGAATGACGGCTACATAATCTTCAACAAGAATGATTTCACACTTACAGACCAGGCTCTGGATGAAATCTGACGCCTCATGATACCCGGGCCCGGCTGCAGAGCCTTTTACAGCGAATGATCATCACGCGAAAGAGCAACGCAGCGGGAATATGGTGCGCTCTGACATGATGCTGTCCGAAACTTCTACATTATTTCCCTGTCTTGGTGTAAAATAAGATATGTAAAGGTGAAAGAGCAGAGAAAGAACAGGACCGGCTCCTGAGAGGAGCGGAAATTGCAGCAAAGGAGAGCGTGAGCTATGGGAAGATTCGTGAATCCGGATAATTCCGCATTTAGGGAAGCAGTGAACTCAGAAATCTACGTAGACAAATCCGGCATTATCAGATATACGAACAGGGTACTGAGCACTCTCGACAAATATATCTGCAACAGCCGTCCTCGCCGTTTCGGCAAGTCCATGACTGCCAATATGCTTG
>CAZKIT010000011.1:0-21470 GCA_964552905.1 uncultured Spirochaetaceae bacterium | reverse complement strand
CAACAAACGCCCCGTTTTCTGCAACTTTCTTTGAGGAAACATTCCCCGCATTTCGCCTTGGGACGGCAGAATGTCCGTCCGAGAAGATTAACAGTATCGGAAAGCCTGTTCCAGAGGCTGCTGTCGAAAAGCTCCATTATCTCATGCATCGTCCGGATCCTGTCATGAGATGAGGAGAAGCCGAGACGATAACTCACTCTCTCGAAATGTATGTCAACGGTAACCGACGGAGCAGAGAAGACATGCTGCATATAACACGACGCCGTTTTCTCTCCGACGCCGGGGATTGAGAGAACGTCAGCGCGGCTCTGCGGTCTTCCGTTCCTTACAAAATAGCCGGCTGCAGCCTTTATCGTCCGGCATTTTCTCCTCGCAAGTCCCGACGAGAAAATGAGTCTTTCCACCTCGTCATCGGGGGCGGAGACTATGTCTTTCTCCCCGGGATAGGCGGAAAAGAGTTTTCCTGCACTTATCACGGCCGCTCTGTCATTCGATGCACATGAAAGTATGACAGTGACAAGGAACCGGAACGGATCAGTGTATGGAATGAAGAAAACCTCCCGGGGGGAATTCTCGTCAAGCAGTCTGTATATCTCTTTCTCGTAATCAGTCACGTCATCATTGTATCTTCCTTCTCTCCTTTTCTCCACTCCTCTCCTCCTCGTCCCTGATCCAGCTCATCAGTGCACTGAAGATGGAGAGCTGACCGGAGGATATGAGCCCGGCCTTCGCTATGACACGCTGTTTGGTTCTCACAACCGTTCTCTCGCTTATTCCAAGAACAAGGGCTGCCTCCTTGTCACTCATGCCGTAGCTGAGAGGAGACAGTATCTTGTTCTCCCTTTCCGAAAGCGAAGAGCGCATGCACTCGTGGCGGTACGTCCTCTTTCCCGAACAGATTTCCGAAAGAAACACATTACCCGGCTGGAGGAATTCCACGAACGGAAAGAGTGCGGAAATGAGGTTTTCCTCATAAGGGGAAGGCCGGACCACGACCCTAGAAACAGGACTGAGACGCCGCGCAGCAAGAATATCTGAAGCAAGACGGAGAATCGGGGTCGATGAAAACATGTAGATGTCCGCACTCTCGAGAGCAGCCTCCCCGCGAGAGAAGGCGGATGTGTAATCCAGACCACGGTCCGGTATAAGATTCGGGAATTCGCCTCTGATTACGATTTTCTTGCACATACACTTCTAAGACAGTATTTTTTCCTTTTTTGTCAGACTTTTCTGCATACTTTCCCGAAAAAGAGAACCCGGACGAAGATATTGACCACCTCAACCCATTTCTCTTATACTCATCTGGGTTTCGGGATGTCGCCTAGCGGCTATGGCGCCTGCTTTGGGAGCAGGATATCGATGGTTCGAGTCCATTCATCCCGACTGTAACCTCTCCATCATGCGGAGGGGTTTTTTGGTTTGTGTAGTTTTGATGATTCATCTTTCTCAAGAAGAATACTTTTTCTATAATGGTCACGTGAAGAAATTCCTCGTCCTTATATTCTGCATTCTGCTGTCTCTTTCACTTTCTGCAGCTCTTCTTCCGTCTTATGACTTCACATTCTACGCGACGGCAGACGGAACACTGACATCCTTCACGAAAGAGAACGTCGGAATAGACATCACCGGCTACGGTTTTGTGGGAAGCAGATCAACGAGGGGCATATACATAAGAATAGGAGTACAGACGCCGTTCGATACGCTTCTGAAGCTGAAGGATTCGCTTTTCCCGTCCAAGGATAATTCTGTCAAAAAGACAGACGACAGCACTCCCGTCATTCCCGAGGCTTCATTTTCAGATACTTCCGACACCGCAACGGCAAACATTGAAATGAATTCCTCCGTCCAAGACGGAGCAAGAAATGTAACGAAAAAAGAGAAAATCGACCCTTCGAAGTGGAAGTTTCTCCTGACGCTCGGGCCCGCATGGAGAAACATGATGGACACGAACGCCATGGTCTACGCCGGTCTGGGCTTTTCGGTAAGCACCGACTACATCAACGATTTCACATACGAGAACGGCGACTATTACTCATCGTTCTCCGCAGTTATCGGAACAGACCTCGATGCAGGATTCAGAATCGGTCTTTCAGGCAGCAAAACGACAATCCGCATCGGGGTGCATTTCATAACGGACCTCATCGGCTTCTCGAGTCTGAAGGTATACGACAGGGACAGAATAGTCATATCAACGGAAAATTCAATTTACGGATACATCGCCGGAGAAAAGGGAGTTGCATCGGCGACTGTGGGCAGGGGCTACATCAGACTTGCAAAGACAATCAACGAAAAGAAGAAGGTAAGATACAACTACTCCAACAGAACGGAAAAAGTCGGAGGAGGAAGGACCGAGACAATCATTCTGTGACTCTTCCCATCTGCCATGTCTGACGCAATCGGGACGGATTGTCTGGATTTCATTCTTGTAACATCGAGTTTACCCCGGAAGTTCCGGTCCGGATAGATTCCAAAATCCAAACGTCTGGATCGGACAGAGAAAACCATATGATATTTCGGTATGAGGTTAACTTTCCTCACCCATAGATTCCTCCATAGTTGTACTTCGGGTGCAACCGGCTGGTTACACCACGATTATGAGGAATCTTTTTCTGTATTGCTCTCCGTACCCCGTGCCGGACCGGAGATAAAAATTACCCCGTCCTGCATTCTTGAACGGGACGGGGCAGAGGAAAAAGACAGCTGTTATCTCTTGTCCTTGTCGATTCTCTTGAGTGCAAGCATGGCAAGAAGAGCGAATACAATGACGAAGAATACAAGGGCAAACCAGCAGAACGCGACGTTGTCCACTGTCGATTCGTAGGTCTCGTTCGGACTCATCGATCCCATTTTCTGCTGGAAATTCTCGACGCCGTCAGGCTGCGACTCGACGAAAGCGACGACATCCTTTATAGGATACTGCCCCTCGTACTCGCAGTTCTCGAACTTCTTCAGCATGTTCCATACGGAGACCATCTTGAGCGAGTTGTATCTTCCGATTGCACATATCGCCATCATTCCCCACTTCGCTATCGTAAGAAGGGACAGGAAATTGCTGACATCTCCCTCCAGTGTGAATACAGCACCCGAGAAGAGAAGCTCGAAGATCAGGACGAACGGCATGATCGTCATTGCCGCCGTGGTGTTCTTCGCAATACAGCTTATAAGAAGCGCCATGGCGTCAGAAGCATAGGTGATAAGGAAAAAAGTAATCGTGAGGTCCGTATAGAACGAGAATGTCACGATTCCTCCCTTCGGGTATTGAATTCCGGATATACGGCAGACTGCGACGGAGATGACGGCCTCGGCAAAGCACAGTGCCGCCTGATAGATCAGGTGCGAGAGGATGTAGGCCCTGATTTTCATTCCTGCACGGTGTTCTCTCTTTACGATGGCTCTTTCACGGCAGACGACCTGGATGGAGTTGAAGAAACCGTTCCATATGCAGATGCAGCTGAGGGCAAGAGATCCCTTCATGGTTCCCTCCATCGTCTGCATCATCGTCCCCTTGATGACGAAAGATACGAGACCTGCTATGAGAGCAGCCATCGGCAGCATCTTCCAGTCATCCTGATATATGAACATTCTGAAGAACTTTCCGAGATAAATCGGAATCTGGGAAAAGGTTTTCCTGTAGTGTTCCTTAAGCTCTTTCATTTCTTACCTCCGCAAATTTCTCGATGAGTTCGTCTCCCAGTCCCTCGCCGCCTTCATCACGGCGGTTGATGGACTTCACGACACCCTCCATCGTCTCCCTGCCGAAGAATGAGCGGCAGTCCGGTACGGTGCCTTCGAACACGAGACGGCCGGTACCGCTCTTGTCCTTTGCAAGGATGATGACCCTGTCGAAGAGATCGATGACTCTGTCAGGCGAATGTGTGATGACGATGACGATCTTACCCTTTGCAGCGATGGCATGGAGTCTTTCCATGAGGTCACGTGCAAGAACTCCGTCAAGACCGGAATCAGGTTCGTCGAGGATGAACAGCGACGGGTCGGAAACGAACTCCGTGGCGATGCTCGTTCTCTTCTTCTGTCCGCCGGACTGCTTGACCACGAGATTGTTCTGAACTGTATGGAGACCGAAGATCTCAAGAGTGTTGGCTATCTTCTCTTCTCTCTCCTCCTTTGTAACTTCCTTTGGAAGCTTCAGAAGGGCGGCATCCTCTATGGTCTTTCTTACCGTGTCGTTGTAGCGGATAAGGTCCATCTGAGGCACGAATCCGATATCATACTTCATCGATTCGAACTCCTTGTAGACGTTCTTGCCGTTGAGAGTAACGGTTGCATCGGCCTTCTCATAGCCTGTGACGGCATTGACAAAGGTAGTCTTTCCCGCCCCGGAGCCGCCGAGAAGCAGAACCATATTGCCCGGCTCTATCGTAAGCTTTATGTCCTTCAGAAGAACCTTCTTGTTCAGGAACTCCCTGACCGTTCTTGTCCTTATGTCTATATCGAGCTTTCCGGATGCCTTCTTGAGATCAATGGCGGAGATTGAATCGATACCGGCTTCACTCTCTTCTTCCTCAGCAGGAAGAATCTTCTTGCTGAAGCCCCAGTAGAGAGAGGTCGGCATATCCAATAGGACCCATGCCCATACCCATCTCTTTCTCTTTCCGAAGACTTCGCAGAGTCCTATGTATATACGTATGTTGTAGATGGCTACGATGATCATCACAGCCATTCTGATGAAGACGACTATGAACGAGAAAGGATCATCGCCGTATTCCGAAACGCTGTCGATGACCTCGAGGCTGACCCCCTCACCCTGTTTCACTACTCTGACGATTATGTAGACGAACTGCAGCACATAGTCTGCAAAGGAGGCGATCATCACCCTCTTGCCCATCTCCTCACGTCTGGCACAGACACTGAGCTTGTACAATCTGAAGACGGGTACGAAAGCCCACCACTTCTTCTCGATTCCGCATTTTCCGAAGATCTGCCAGTAACCGACAGACACCAACACGTAGCTTATGATTGAATATAAGCCACTCAAACCGATTAAATCCACGCTATTCTCCTTGGTGTAATATTCTAAATACTTATTTGTGTCATTGTGAAGTTGTAGCGGGAAACAATCCTTGTCTTTTTCCGCTCATTCTGCCACTATGCCTTCTCCTCCTATGCGGTTATAATTGACAGCTGTGAACGCACTGGAACTCTTTCTGTATCTTCTGACGATGTCAGGCACCCCGGGCCCCAATACAATCCTCAGTCTCCAGAACGCCTCCGAAAAGGGGCTGAGGAAAGGCATTGTGCTGAACTACGGGATGTTCGCCGGAATACTCTTCATCACTGCTTTGTCCTATGTTCTGATTACGGTGCTTTCAGACGTTGTTCCGGCTCTGTCGGGAATACTGCAGTGGCTGAGCATCATCTACATCATCTATCTGGCCTGGAAGATGTACAGGAAAAACGGAATAGAGAATACAGAGGGAGAGACTGACGGCTCGTTCAGACGGGGCTTTCTGCTGCAGCTCGTGAACGTGAAGGTCCTCATGCTCTGCGTCTCCGCAATATCCACATACATTCTTCCATACGGCTTCGGTACGGTCACAGGCCTCCTTATCTCCCTTTCGATTCCCCTTATGTGTTTTCTCACCGGTCTGATGTGGGCTGTGGCGGGAGAAGCGCTGAAGAATGTATACAACGCTCACAGAAGGGGGGCGAACACCATATTCTCCATCTCCCTGCTTCTTCTCGCACTGAAAAGCCTTTTCGGTCTCATCCGTTCTCTCTGATAAAGAAAGTCCTTTTTTTTGCAACAGAGCGCAACAGAAGTGTTGCATTTCGGCATTTTTTTTGTAAGACGTAAAACTTTCTGTTGCACTTTTTCATTTCAAAAAGAAAAATGGAACAAAAAGTAAAACAAAAGGAGGATATGATGGTAGTTAATATTCAGGCTCTCATCATCGTAGTCGCTTACCTCGTCGGCATGCTCGTAATCGGATTTGTAGTTGGCAAACTTAAAATCAAGGATGCTGACGATTATATGCTGGCAGGAAGAAGAATGGGACTCTTCATGGTTGCATTCTCACTCTCTGCAAACAACATCGGCGGAGGATGTACGACAGGTCTCGCAGGCAAGGCCTTCGGAAGCTGGGGACTCAGCGCCATCTGGTATGTTCTTGCATGCTCGGTTGCAATGATTCCTCTCGCATACTTCGCACCCAAGATCAGGAAAACGATGGCCGTCACGATTCCGGAAGTCGTCGGCAGAAGATTCGGCAAGTTCAGTTCAAGCTTCTCGGCCGTTCTCAACATCATCGCCCTCTTCTGTCTCACTTCAAGCCAGGTTGCAGCATCAGGTTCCGTCGTCTCCGTCCTCACAGGCATCGACACAAGACTGTGCATGATCATAGCTGGTGTGGTTATCATAGCGTACACCACATTCGGAGGCATGATTGCAGACCAGGTATCTGACCTCGTACAGTTCATCATCATCCTTGCAGGTCTCGCAATCGCGACCCCGATTGTCATCAAGGGCTGCGGCGGCTGGGATGCAATTGCCGCAAAGCTCCCCGGAGAGAAGCTTGACTTCACATCAATCGGCTGGGTGACAATCATCGGCTACATCTTCAACTATTTCTGCACATTCCTGTCGGGTCCCGAAATGGTAAGCCGCTTCGAAAGCGCAAAAGACGAGAAGACGGCAGTAAGAGCCAGCTTCCTGAGCGCGGTTCTCATGGCTGCAATGGCCATATTCCCGACTCTCCTCGGTCTTGCGGCATACGCTCTCCAGGATACACTTCCGGGAGTCACCGGCAGCAACGCCATGATGGCAGTCACGGAAGCCTATGCGCCGGGCATCATCACCGGCATAATAAGTGCGGCAATCATATCTGCAACGATGAGCTCGGCAGACTCCAACCTTCTCTGTATGTCGACTATGATCATCAACGACCTCTACAAGCCGTTCAGCAAGAAGACTCTCGAAGGCATGAAGGAAGTCAAGGTCGTCAGAATGTGCAACGTCATCTGCTGTGCAGTTGCAATGCTGATATCACTTCTGGGAGTAAACATCGTCACAATGAACACATTCGCATTCGCAATCCGCTGTGCCGGACCGTTCGCGGCTTACGGACTCGGAATGGTCATTCCGAAGGCGACAAAGCACTCAGGACAGATCTCGATCATCACAGGAACAATCGGCGTCATCTTCTGGCAGATTCTTTCCGGAGGCGACTTCTACCTCGGCATACTCCCCGTCGTATTCGGCTGCGTAGTCGGAACGGCAACGTTCTTCATCGTCAATGCAATCGAATGGAAGAAGGGCGTGGAGGCAGCTCCGAGCGCTTATCTTGACTGACGATACATACAATCTCTATCCGGGCCGTTCTTCATCATCGGGGAACGGCCTCTTCTTCCGGAACGGAATCAGGGATGAATCCGCGCTTATGCTCCGCAGCACGGCACAGCAGCGTGAAAAACGGGACAGGGGAATGACAAGTTGAGGAAAATCTCCTTTTTTTGCGCACTACCCACTTGAAAATGTCCTTCAATAAAGGTATGTTTGACGAGTAACTGATTTTGCGGCCATAGCTCATCTGGATAGAGCAAGTGCCTTCTAAGCACTAGGTGGTTAGTTCGAGACTAACTGGCCGTACTTGCGATATGGGTTTCCATATCGCTTTTTTTTTGCCTCATGTCGAATATGTCAGGACGACGGACGGTCTGAAGTTCTCCTTTATGTTCTGGAGGAATACAAGGTTGATGAGGAGGGAGAAGTTACCGTATGTCCCGCTCACCGTTGCCGACACGGCACTAGATCCGACATCCTCCTCACTCACCATGTAGGAATACTTGACACCCATGTCGAGAAGAACGTCCTTGAGAAACTGCAGCGTCAGATCACCTGCTACAACGACGCTTCTTGCTCCCTTGTTGAAACCCACGCCCCTGAGGTCGACCGAAACACGGGGAAGAAGATAGTTGAGATCCCCGTCTCCGTTGAACTCGTTGCCCTTGTATGAAAAGGAGACTGTGGTCGAGCTGAGCAGCCTGTCGAGGAATTCGGACGACGTCGTGCTCTGGAACAGATCGTCGAAGACCAGACCGAATGCGAAGTTGTCCGTATAGAAGAGCGTCCCGATATTCACATTGAACCTTTCGCTGCCGGTCATCTTTCCATAAGGACTGAACCAGGCATTGCCGACTGCGCTCACAAGACCTGTCATCTTCTTTGAAAGCCTTGCAACGGAATTCCCTCCTCCCAGTCTTGCTCCAACCGAGATATGGTTGAAGAACGAGTACGCAAGGGCAAGCTCTATGTCAAAGGACGAATAGATGTCGTAGTATGCATAGCCGTCCCTGAGTGTGCGGTTGTCGAGGACCGACGATATCTTGGCACTGAGAGCCACAGGACCGCTGACCACAGTTCCCTGCAGGGAGGAAGACAGATTCTGCATGTAGCTCATACTCTCCCTGCCCCAGAGCGACGTGTCGTAGCTTTCGCTGGGCGACCATGAGATCTGGTACTCCGTCGCCTTCGAGAGAAGCGGAAGCGATGCGGGATTGACGAATATGTCACTGAACGAACCGTAATATGAGACGCTTGTGAGAGCGTTGTACTTCAGTGCGGGGAGCGATACATCCCCCTCCGTCGCATCGGATGAAGAAAGTGCCGGTATCATAAGCATTACTAAAATCAGCAGTATTCCAAGTCGTCTCACACTTCGAGTATAACGGAAAAGGACACGATTGTTAATTCACATCTTCCTCTTTATAATCGACTCATGGGCTCTGTTTTCTTTCATATCGACCTTGATGCGTTCTTCGCCTCCGTGGAGTGTCTCGACCACCCCGAATACAGAGGCAGGCCCCTTATCATAGGGGAACCGGGCCCCCGGAACGTAGCTTCAACATGCTCCTACGAGGCAAGGCGGTTCGGTGTACATTCTGCGATGCCGATGACGGTGGCCCTCCGTCTCTGTCCGCAGGCGCTCTGTGTCAGCGGCAACTGGCACCGTTACAGTGAGAAGAGCCGTGAAGTCATGAAGATAATAAGCTCCTTTGCTCCGGGTTTCCTTCAGGTCTCGATAGACGAGGCATTCCTCGACCTGAGCGGAATGGAACGCGTCTATCCCCGTCCGGGTAAGGCGGCAGGAATACTGAAACAGAGAATAGCCGAGGAAACAGGACTCACAGTATCCATAGGAGTCGCACCGTCGAGATTCCTCAGCAAGCTTGCATCCGACTATCACAAGCCGGACGGCCTGACCGTCGTTCCTCCCGGACGAGAGGTGGAATTCGTCGATGCAGTGGGACTGAACAAACTCTGGGGAATCGGAAAGAGCACGCTTGAAAGCCTCAACAGGAAGGGAATCTACTCGACGGAGACACTCCGCACATACACGAAGGAGGAACTGGGGGCCCTTTTCGGTCCGTCCAGCGGAAGCTACCTCTATTCGGTCTCGAGGGGAATCGACCCGGGAATCTACACGGGAGAAGCGAAAAGCCATTCCATCAGTGAAGAGAGGACCTTCTATCCCGACATATACGGTGAGGATGCGCTTTCCTCGAAACTTCTTGAAATGTCGCAGAGTGTCGCATTCAGAGCGCTCGACGAAGGCTGGGTCGGACGTACGGTCACGGTGAAGCTCAGATACGGTGATTTCTCGACATACTCCATAAGCGAGACACCGCAGAGCGGCATCTACTCATCGGACGACATCTATGCGATAAGCCGGAGGCTCCTCTTCTCGAAGTACTCCAACCAGGGCGTAAGGCTCCTGGGGGTGACGCTGGGAAACCTCTACAAGGGAGAGAGACCGGAACAGGGTGAATTCTTCAAGGAACGCGAAGAAAAGCTGAGGAAACTCGAAAAGACCATACTGTCCCTCAACAAGGAGGGAAACATAGTGAAGAAAGCGACAACAATCAGAACATGATAATTGCCCTCCCCTTCCCGTTCTGCTATCATTTCCACATGCTTTATCTCTGTCTTGTCGAACCTGAAATACCCCAGAACACGGGAAACATCGCCCGCACATGTGCAGCGACAGGTTCGACCCTGGTTCTGATACACCCCCTCGGTTTCTCACTCAGCGAAAAAGCCGTAAGGAGAAGCGGAATGGATTACTGGAAGGACGTACGGAAGATTGAAAAGGAATCCTTCCCCGCTTTCATGGCGGAACACGGGAATGACGAGGTATGGTTCTTCTCATCCCATGCACAGAAATCATTCTGGGATGTCTCCTTTGCCGGTGACGGAGATATCTATCTGGTATTCGGAAAGGAGTCCACGGGGCTCGGAGATGAAATAATCAGCAGGTACAGCGAGCGGACGCTGCGCATTCCGATGGTGGAAGGTGCAAGATGTCTCAATCTTTCCAACAGCGCTGCCGTGGCGGCATACGAAGTGCTGAGGCAGAGAGGACACAGGGGGGTCATATAATGACTAGAATTGCAGTAATAGGAACAGGGAATATGGGCGGTGCCGTCGCTCTGGCTCTCGAGAAGAGAAAAGACACAGAGGTATACGTCTACAACAGGACGCCGGAAAAGGCGAAGAAGAAAGCCGAAGGCACATCAATCACGGTGCTCGAGAGTTTCTCCCAGGCCAGGGACATGGACACTGTCATTCTTGCCGTAAAGCCGCAGGTACTGCCCTCAGTTTACGCAGATGCGGCCGCACTGGGCGCGGGAATGTATATCTCCCTCGCGGCGGGAGTGACACTCGACACCCTGAAGAGAAATCTCAAGACCGGCAGTGTCGTCAGATTCATGCCGAACATCGCGGCAGTCGTCGGCGCGTCGGTCACTGCCGTCACATATACCGAAGACCTTCCGGAAGAGATGAAGAAGGAGGCGATCTCGATTGCATCCTCATTCGGCTCTGCCTTCTACCTCGACGAGAGCCTTTTCAATGCATTCATCGGAATTTCCGGTTCCGCCATTGCATACGTATTCGAGTTCATGCATGCCCTCGCTCTAGGGGGAGTAAGGGAGGGGCTGGGATACGATACGGCTCTGAACATTGCTGCAGACACACTCAAAAGTGCCGTTGAACTCCAAAAATCAGGCAATAAGAGTGCAATAGAAAACGAAATTATGGTATGCTCTCCTAAAGGCACGACCATTGAGGGCCTCAAGAAACTAAAGGAATTCAACTTCGAGAATTCAGTCATCGAAGCCGTAAGTGCTGCCACGAGGAAAGCAGGCGGGTTCGAAAGGAACTGAGACAGGAGGAAGTATGATAGATATCAAGGAATTGAAAACAAGAAGAGACGAAATCAAGAAGAACATCGAAGACAGATACATGAATGTCGATCTTGATGCGATCATCAGGGATCAGGACGAACGCCTTGCCCTCCTCCTGGAGGTCGAAAATCTGCGCTCAAGACGCAACGAGACAGCACAGAAGATGAAGGGCAAACTCGACAGCGAGACAAGGGCGAAGTACATTGCAGAAGGCAAGGCCATCAAGGACGAGCTGGCGGCAAAGGAAGCTGAACTTGCGGCCATCGAAGAGAAATTCATGGCTGAAGCCAGAACAATCCCGAACTACGCATCTCCCGAAGCTCCGGTGGGAAAGGAGGACAAGGACAGCCTCGCAGTCAAGTTCGTGGGAGAACCGCCCAGGTTCTCATTCAAGGCAAAGGACCATGTACAGCTGGGAGAGGAGCTCGATCTGCTTGACTTCGACAAGGGAGCAAAGGTTGCAGGCCAGAAGTTCTACTACATCAAGAACAAGGCCGTCATACTCCAGATGGCTCTTGAAAGATATGCAATGGACATTGTCGTGAAGCACGGCTTCACACCGTTCATCACCCCGGATGTAGCCAAGGAGGAGATTCTCAACGGCATCGGCTTCAACCCGCGCGGAGCAGAATCGAACATCTACACTATTGAAGGTACGGACACATGTCTGGTCGGCACGGCGGAAATCACTCTCGGCGGCTACTACAAGGACACGATCCTCGACAAGAAGGATCTCCCCATAAGAATGACAGGGCTCAGCCACTGTTTCAGAAGAGAGGCAGGAGGTGCAGGACAGTATTCCAAGGGGCTCTACAGAGTCCATCAGTTCTCCAAGCTCGAGATGTTCATCTACTGTCTTCCCGAGGAATCCGACGCTTTCCACAAGGAGATTCTCTCCATTGAAGAGGAGATCTTCTCCGGTCTCGGACTTGCCTACAGAATCGTCGACACGGCAACGGGAGACCTCGGTGCTCCGGCTTACCGCAAGTTCGACATCGAAGCGTGGATGCCCGGTCGCGGAGACGAAGGTGAATACGGTGAAGTCACAAGCACATCGAACTGCACTGACTACCAGGCACGCTCGCTCAACATCCGCTACCGTGATGATGACGGCAAGGTGAAGTTCGTTCACATGCTCAACGGCACAGCTGTCGCTCTCTCGAGGGCCATGGTTGCAGTCATGGAGAACTACCAGAACGAAGACGGATCGATTACGGTTCCGGCGGCTCTTGTTCCGTACACAGGCTTTGACAGAATCACAAAATAGACAACCCATGAATATAAGCGCACTAAACACAGACTTCTACGAGCTGACGATGATGCAGGGATTCTTCCTCCAGAAGAAGAATCCCCGTGTCGTCTTCGACATGTTCTACAGAACGAATCCCTACCGCGGAGGCTATACGGTCTTCACGGGGCTGGAGATGCTGATTGACGCTCTCGAGAACTTCCGCTTCTCAGAGGAGGATATCGAATACCTGAGGTCTCTCGATAAATTCGATCCTTCGTTCATCGACTACCTCGCATCCTACTCCTTCTCGGGAGACCTGTATGCATTCGAGGAAGGCACGGTAGCCTTCCCCGGAGAGCCGCTTGTAAGAGTCGAGACCACGATGATGGACGCCCAGCTCATCGAATCATTCCTTCTCAACACAATCAACTTCCAGACCCTCATCGCAACCAAGGCTGCAAGGATGAAGGTTGCAACCCAGGGACACGGCTCGATAATGGAGTTCGGTCTGAGGCGTGCGCAGGGAATAGACGGGGCCCTGAGTGCTGCAAGAGCATGCTTCATCGGAGGTTGCTCGGTAACGAGCAACACATGGGCGGGAAAGGTCTATGGCATTCCCGTTGCCGGGACGATGGCTCACTCATGGGTCATGCTCTTTGACAGCGAATACGAAGCATTCAGGCGCTTTGCCGATATCTATCCGGGAAACTGCATTCTCCTCATCGACACGTATGACACGCTCGGGTCGGGTATAGAGGCTGCGATAAAGGTCGGTCTCGAGCAGAAGGAGAAGGGACTGAAAATCGGCGTCAGAATCGACAGCGGAGATCTCAGCTACCTCACAAAAGCCGTCAGAGTCAAGCTTGATGAAGCGGGACTCGAGGATGCCACCATCTGCATCTCCAACGACGTTACCGAGGAGATCATACTGAATCTCGTCAACGACGGCGCTCCCATCGACAGCTGGGGAATAGGAACACATCTCGTCACAGGCGGCACACAGGCTGCGCTCGGAGGCGTCTACAAACTCAGCGCAAAGGAGGAGAACGGTGTCTTTGTTCCGACACTCAAGATTTCATCATCCTACGAGAAGACGACAAACCCGGGAATAAAGCAGGTCTACCGCTTCTATGACAGAAACGGCCAGGCACTTGCAGACCTCATCGCACTGACGGACGAACAGATCGAGGAAGGAACGAACCACATATTCTTCCACCCGTTCTCCACCGGAGACATGTTCATCATGAGGAAGAACAACTACGCTTTCATCAAGCCTCTTCTCGTGAAGCAGATGGAAAACGGCAGAAGGATAAAGCCTGAGGCAACGCTTACGGAACTTCAGGAAAGAGTGAAGGACGGTCTCTCGCACTTCGACAAGTCCTACAAGAGACAGATCAACCCGCATATCTACAAGGTATCACTCACGGGAAAGCTCAAGGACCTCAAAGAGAAGCTTGTTCTTGAAGCGAAGATGCAGGAATAACAGGTTCAGATATAACAGACAAAGGCTCCCGGAGAATGTCTTCGAGAGTCTTTTTCTTACGGCTCGTCCCACTTTTCTATCAGTGTGAAGAAGTCGGTCTTCTGAAGATTTATCTGTTTTTTCTTTATCTCTCCGCTCAGGACCTGTCTGTCGACATACGGCTTCCACTTGCTGACGAAATTCTTGCCGGAAATTCTCTTTATGCTGAGAGCCTTAGTATAGAAGCGGTTCATGCCCGAGCACTCCGATCTGTCCTCGATGATTGACACCCGCTTCGGGAAACGCACGGCAAGGGCACGTGTCAGTTTGACGCTGTAGCCGAAGAGCCAGGCTCTAGTTCCGAGATCTATGCTCTGATAGTATTCGCTCTGGATTTCCGTGTCGAAGCCTCTGAGGCGCTGGAAGAGCGCCCTGTCATAAAGACCGCTCTGGAGAACGGGATAGAGCGTTTTCTCCTCCCTGTCGCTGTCAACGGACGGAAGAAAAGACTGCGGGTCGACTTCCTTTCCCCTTATGTACGGGGCACGCAGCGTCGGCATGACTTCGGCATCAGAGGAAAGCATCACAGGGCATATGACCATCGGATGTTCCTTTCCGGCCATGATTGAAAGAAGCTCTGCCCCGTCGAAGGCTATGAGCTCCATATCGCTGCGGACGATGAGAAAGTAATCGGTATAGCATTCGTCAGCCATCGCATTGATATACTCGCCGGTTGTCGTTTCGCTCGAAAAGACTATGAATGTGACTTCCGGGTATTTCGACTGAATCCCGTACTCCTCCATTCTGTACTCCGTCGTGAGTACGTGCAGAGAGAGATTCATGTTCTCCATATACCATCCAAGCGTATTCTCGAGATCTTCCCTGGTGCCGAAGTCGAGAATACCTACGGCAAACTGCTTCTGCTTGTATAAGGAAGAAATCCTGAATCCGAGATCCTGCTTTCGGAATACCATTCTATAGTTACTCATTTATCGCTGTATCCTCCGGACGGAAAACCACTTTATGGTTCTCTCCTATCATAGCATTTATATCCTTCGATGAGTGACCTTTTATAAGAAGAATTTCACTTGAATTGAAACTGGAGATTGCCTTCATTATGACACTTCCGTCTTTTCTCCTTATATCAACGACATCCCCTTCTCTGAATACGCCGTCCACATCGGTTATTCCGGACGGAAGCAGCGATTTGTGTCCCAGAAGTGCTTCGGCGGCACCATCATCCACGATTATCGAACCTTCCGAGGGAGTGTTGATTATCCAGCGTTCCCTCTGCGACATTCTAGACGACGGCAGAATGTATGTGCCCTTCTCCTCACCGTTCATTATGGAGATGAGGATATCCTTCTCATAACCCGAGGCTATTACGGTACCGCAGCCGCCCTTCTGGGCTATCGAGGCGGCAAGAAGCTTAGTCTTCATTCCTCCCGTGGAGAAAGTGGAACCCTTTCCATTTGCCCAGGACATGACCGTGGCACTGATTTCGCTGAGCTGTGTTATAAGCTCCGCGTTTCCATTCGTTCTGGGGTTATCTGTATAGAGACCGTCGATGTCGGTGAGAAGCACAAGCAGTGATGCGTCAATCTTCGATGCGACAAGTGCGCTCATGCGGTCATTGTCCCCGAAGACGTTTCCGATTTCAGCTGTAGATACGACGTCATTCTCGTTGAAGACGGGGACGACTCCCAGGTCGAGAAGAGTCATGACGGAGGTACGGAGATTATTGTAGCTCTTGCGGTTGTTGAGAACCGACCGCGTTATGAGAATCTGGGAGCATAGAATTCCGTGGCGGCTGAACTCCCTCTGCCACGCATCCATAAGTACAGGCTGTCCGATTGCAGCACATGCCTGTCTCAGGGGTATGTACTTCACCTCGCTTTCATGGCCGAGAGCCTTCGCGCCGAGTCCCACTGCACCTGATGAAACCAGAAGGACCTGCACGTTTCTTTTCCGTAGTACGGCTATCTGATCGACGAGTTCACCTATTCTCTTCTTGTCTATGCCGCTCTCATCGGAAAGAAGGTTCGTACCGACCTTGACGACGATTCTCCTCACATTTGAAAAATCTCTCATATAAGCTCCCTGAAATGGAACGAGCGCTCGGGAGAGACTCCCGAATACTCTCCTACAGTCTCCCCGTGACCTCTGAGAATCCACCTCGTGGTCATGAGACCGTCGAGTCCTACAGGACCGCGGGCATGGAGACGCGATGTGGAGATGCCGACTTCGGCTCCGAGCCCGAATCTGAAGCCGTCGGCAAAGCGCGTCGAACAGTTGACGAAGACGTCCGCAGAATCGACGGAATGCACGAAATAATCGGCGGCTTTCTTGTCCGAAGTGATGATGGCGTCTGTATGCTTCGAGGAGTGCTCTGCAATGTGTCTTACAGCCTCTTCCTCGTTCTTCACCGTCTTCACCGCACACTCGAGGGCAAGGTATTCAGTATCCCAGTCGGAATCGAAAGCGGGAACAGCAGAGGAAAAATAACCGATCGAGGCACTGTCAGCATGAACGATTACGCCTTTTTCCCTGAATGACTTATCGAGAAGAGGAAGCAGAGAGGATGCTATCTCCTCATCGACGAGAATCGTCTCCGTTGCATTGCATGCCGCAGGGTACTGCGTCTTTGCATCCACAAGTATCTTCACGGCTTCGTTTACATCCGCCGTCTTCTCGACATACGTTATGCATAAGCCGTCGGAGTGTCCGAGAACCGGTATATGTGTGTTCTCCATGACATACCTGACGAAGCTGTTGGAACCGCGCGGAATTATGAGGTCAACCCATTCGTCAGCCTTCAGGAGCTCGGATACATCCTCCCTTGTCTCCAGCTGTCCTATCCAGTCGGAGGTGAAGGAGAAGGAAGCAGTCGCCTCCTTTATGACAGAGACAAGCTCCCTGTTTGTGTTCAGAGCCTCCCTTCCTCCTTTCAGAATCAGGCCGTTGCCGCTCTTGAGGGCAAGAGAAGCTATCTGTACAAGTGCATCGGGACGTGCTTCAAATACCATGCCGATTACGCCGAGAGGAACAGCAACCTTTTCAAGCACGAATCCGGAATCGATCTCCCTTTTCTCACGAATACGGAAAACAGGGTCCTGGAGAGCACGGACAGTTTCAAGTCCTGTCACGGACTGCCTCATCTTCTCCTCCGAATAGTTCAATCTCGCAATGAGGGAGCTCTTCTCCCCGTCCTTCCGTGCTTTCTCAAGGTCGGCCATGTTGGCCTCCTGTATCCTCGCACCGTTTCTCACGAGCGCGTCGGCAATCGATTCAAGTGCATCGTTGCGCTCATTCCCGCTCGAAACGGAAAGAAGTGAAGATGCTTTCTTCACACTTCTGAAAAGATTTCTATCCATAGTAACAGTCTAGCCTATCTTCAGCTTATCTTCAATTCCATGAGGAGAGAAACTCATCGACTGCAACGACAACGGAAGAACCGATTGCCCTTGCCTTGTCGCTGATTGTCGTATGGTCGACCTCCTCTCCCCTCGGATCTATGTCGGCAGCCTTGAAATGCTGGGGAACCTCGAGCCCCGAGTGCAGGAGACCTCTGATCTTGCCGTCAATCGAGGCAAGAAGCGGAGTGGAGTCGACATAGCCGATGACATCGCCCTTCGATACGATATCACCGATCTTCGCATTCTCGCGGAATGTGCCTGCACACGGGGTGTGCATGACCCTTTCCTTGCCGGCTCCGGCAATGAGACCGGGAACCCCCGTGTTCGGGATGGCACTTCCCTCGTGGAGAATCCTGCTGAGTCTGTGTCCTCTCATCGTCTCGATTACCACGTGACAGTCCACACCGCATGTGAATCCCGGCCCCAGCGCAACAACGAACGGCGCCATATCGATTGTGGTTCCAAGGTTCTTTTTCGCAAGTATCGCATCCACGACGACTGCCGGCTGCAGCTCCTTTATGATATCCCCTTCCCTGTCGACTATGAGAGCGACCTTCCCGTTCTTAACGGCGGAGAGGCATTCATCCCTGTCGCGGCAGAGAGTGCTTTCGACACCCTCTATTGTCTGTGCTCCGGTCCATATCCCCTCGGCAAAGGAGACTGTCCTTCTGATTACGGTGGGTTTATCGGTTTCGGTTGCAACAACCTGATAGCCTGCTCTGTGAAGAGCGACAATTGCACCGGTGGCAAGGTCTCCGGCCCCGCGGACGACGACAAGACGTCTGTTACGCTTTACGTACGGAAGACACGACTTATGCGAGTAGGTTGCAAGGATTTCCGATGCCACCGAGACGGCTATCTCCTCGGGGGTCTCCTCCCCGATTTCGATTCCCATCGGCATATGATAGCGGCTGTCCTTCGGCGGTTTTCTCTTACGCGAGGAAAGAAGACCGAAATAAAACGCCGGCGACGCATCAAGAATGTCCTTTATGTTGCCCAGTTCTTCCGGTACTGTACTGACGACAGCCGTGTTCGAGTTGATTTCAACCCCTTCGAGTCCTTCCCTTATCGAAGCGGAGAGGACTCTCCTGGCATAGGGGAAGTTCTCCTGTGAGAGAAGATATTCCCTCGTATCTACAACAGTCACATGCCAGGAGAGGAAGTGAAAGAGTCTGTACACGGCTCTCCCCACATGCCCCGCACCTATGACTACAAGTCTTCTGTCTGCAATCGGAATATCTATCATGATTTCTATCTCCCCGTATTCTCTTACCTTGATTTTCTCTCTTCTGTTCCTGCCGTCCTTCAAGGCTTCGAGAGCAAGGCTGATGGCCTCTGCCTCATGCCTTCCGCCACCGACGGTTCCCGCAATCGAACCGTCCTGGAATACGGCCATCCTCCCGGTCTTTCTGCTGACCGTTCCCGTCGTTCCTATAAGCGTTACAAGCGCAAAGGATTCGTTGTATTTTTCCTTTTCTCCGAGTATGTCAAAGAGCATTGTATATAACTCCCTTTCTTTCACTTACGATATATGCACTGACCGAGGAAGGAATGACGAGAGATGAAATCACCTTCTCCTCTCTCTGAGACATGTCATCTCCTCCGTTGAAGAGGAGGATGTTCTCAGTATCATCACGCATTCCCTTCAGAGGTCCTTCTTCCGAGTCGATGAAAGCCTGAAGATACTTCCTGTCGACAATACATTTCCTTTCGTCTCCGAATGCGACATCCGCCGCCATCTTTCCGACGCACCAGAGGCCGACGAGGGAGACGAGGGCAGTCGAGAATGAAAGTATGACAGGGTCGCGTGCTGTATGGACCTTCACAGGAAGATGCCTTGATCCGTCAGCTTCACATAGAACAGCATCGTAGCATTTCCTCAATTCCCCTATTTCCTCTTTCCCGGGATAGACGAGTTTTCCGCTCCATTCATCTTCATGGGCAAAGAGCGTCACCGAACCGTTTTCCGAACGGGACGGAAGTACAGAAGGCAGCGTCGGAAAGAAATAATCCTCACCGTAGTTCTCCGCTCCGGGACGGGCAAGCTTCGTCGTTGTCGTCAGAAGCACATTCATTCCCTTCTCTCTCAGATAGTTTCCGAATTCAACAAGGAAAGTGGTCTTTCCGCCACCCCCCGTAACGGAGATGAACGGGTGTTCTCCCTTAATCAGTTTCTCTTCCATCAGCGGCCACAGATTCATGTTTCAATGATAGCACAACGGCGTGAGTGTTATAAGGGGAAAAGAAACGGTGAAGGATATCTCAGACTCGGTATCAGGGAGCCGCCCGAAGAAAAGGAAATACAAGGGCACATGCATTGTATTCCAGAGAAAGTTAAGATACTGACCGGTGAACTACTCGGCAATTGAAGTTGCCGAGAATTCCCGCTTTATATCTTAAAGGAAAGCCACAGCCCCGGACCGGTTGAAAGCAAGCCTATGACAAGCAAAGAGAGCTCCTTCTCTCATCATGGACCTGATTCTTTTCCTGTTTTCACCTCTGTCAGCATTCGTCGGCCGTACGCTCGAACATGTGGCTGAGGTATTCCTTTCTCTCCTTCTTTGTCCTGTGCTTTCTGAATACGGCACACGAGAGTGAATAGAGAACGCTGTAGACGGAAAAGACGACGAAGAGCCTTCCGAAGAGATCGATATGGCGGGTATAGAACGTCAGGCCGTCCTTTTCGCCGACCGGCACCTCGTAGATTCCCCAGCTCTGTGTAAACGGTTCGAGTTCGTTCACGATTTCTCCGGAAGGCAGTACAAGTGCCGTTATACCGCTGTTCGTAGACCTCAGTAGCGGTCTTCTGTTCTCCACAGCCCTGAATACTGCAAGCTGGAAGTGCTGTCTCTCGGCCTGCACCGAGCGTGACCAGTAGTCATTGGAGAGGTTTATGATCATATCGGCACCGAGCCTGACGAACTCGGCGGAAAGATAGCCGAATGTATCCTCGAAGCATATGGGAGTCGAGAATTCAGTTCCGTTGTAACTGAAAACGGTAGCCTCCCCGCCTTTCTCCCACCACTTGTAGTCGTTTGCCTTGAGAAGGGCGTAGAGATGAGGGAACTGCTTCTCGTAGGGAAAATACTCGGTGAACGGGACAAGGTGCTGCTTACGGTATGTACCCTTCACTTCACCGTCCGCGAAGTAGATTACCGTGTTGTACGTCTTCCAGTTCCATTCACCGTCCTCGAGTACGGGGTCATAGTCCTTGTCCTTGATGACGCCTTCGGGGTTTCCCGTGATAAGCGGAACTGAAAGTGACTTACCGAATTCGACGAATCTGTTCACGAGTCTTCTTGTCGTTATGTTGACGGAGTACGTCATATGCCAGCTGACGGATGGAACGAAGGCGGTCTCCGACCATACGACCATGTCGGGATTCTCCTCCATCGCCTCCTTTGTAAGGGATACGAGGGTCTCGAAGTTCTCCTTGTAGGTCGAGTAGCCTCCCTGCCAGGTGTCTGCACTGTGCTGGACAGCTGCAATCCTGACAGTCTCTTCCGGCTGCCTGCTGTCATAGTACGACTTCATGAAGAACCCGAGAATCCAGACGGCAAGTAGCAGGATGACGGAGGACAGGAAGAGACGGAATCTCTTTCTGTCTGTTCTGTCCAGAATGCAGTCTGCAACGAGAGCCTGCGGAAGGCTCATCACGAACCCCAGTCCCCAGATACCGGTTATCGAGACTATCTGGATAAGTGTCGTGTACTCGTAGACGGCCGATGTCAGATTACCGTAGGGGTATGCAAGAAAACCCTGCTGTGTCAGATAGAGGTAGGCATTATAGAAAAGGCATGAAAGGAGAGCATAATGTTTTCTGAAGAGGGAACGGCATGCTCTGAGAGCCGTGAAGAGAACAGCATACTGAACGCATTCGAGTACCGGGGCAATCAGGATTGCAAGGGGATGGAAGGTCGCGAGCCAGTAATTGTAGAAGTAGTAGAAGAGAAAGCCGTACTCCAGTCCGTAGAGCCATACCGTCCTGTACGATGATGTGTATATGATGAAAAAGACCGGAATCAGGTAAAAGAATGCAAGAAACGGAATTCCGTTCTCGATGTACTTTCCCGGAAAGGCCAGGGATGCGACAAAAGCCGAAAGTGCCGTCAGGACAAGATAGACTATGAACTTTACTGCTTTGCGTTTCCTTTCCTTC
>CAZKIT010000010.1:0-23142 GCA_964552905.1 uncultured Spirochaetaceae bacterium | reverse complement strand
CAGGCTGGGGTGTCGTCTCATATGACGGGAGGACATACCGGCCTGTTTCTTATGGCGTGATCGAGACTCCGGCAAACGAAGACATACAGAAGAGAATCTACACAATTGCAGAAGACCTCGGAACTCTTGCCGAGAAGTATGCCGTCGACTGTGTTAGCATGGAGGATATCTTCTTTGCAAAGAACATAACTTCGGCTATCCCTGTTGCAAAGGTTATCGGTGCCGTCATCTACAAATTCTCCCAGATGAACATCAGAACATATCTGTACAGCCCCAAGGAGATTAAGCTCGGGGTAGTTGGCCTCGGAAACGCGGAGAAGGAACAGGTCCAGGATATGGTGAAGCGGATCCTCAGGCTCAAGCAGATTCCGAAGCCCGACCATGCCGCAGATGCCCTTGCCGACTGCATATGCCATGTCACTCACAGCTCTCTGAAAATCCTCAATTAATTCAACATTAGAACGTAAATTGTCTGTATCTGAACTTTCTTTTCCGGTGTTTATAGATTAAATTATAAAAAGATACCAATCTGGAGGTATAAGAAAATGAAAAAATTATTCACACTTACAATGATTATGCTTCTCGTTTTCTCTCTTGTTCTCGTGTCGTGTAACGCCAACCCGAATGAAAACAAGAATACGGACGGGGATTCAAGCCAGACTCAAACACCACAGACTGAAATCTCTGAAGAACAGAAGACTCTTCTGAAAAACAGATATTCAAGTCTTCTTCCGACTGTTGCTTCCATTGCTGAGATTTCCGACATGAAGCAGGAAGCTGACTACACAGAGCAGAGGGACATAACAATAAAGCCTACAGCAAACAGTGATAAAGGTTTTGTGCTTCTCTCTGATGACGAGCTGAAAGAGTACAACAAGATAGCAGATCCGGAAAAAGAGACTGAAACTCCTGTTGCATCACCTGCAACGGTTATGGTTACAGCTTCAGAGGATGGCGGGGCAAAAGAGAGTGACCCCAGTACAGAAACAGAAGATGAAGATACTCTAAAGATTATCGAAAAGGCGACGAACTATGCTGAGTTCGGCTTCGAGATGGAATATGTAAACGAACCGGTAGAAGAAGAAGGTGTCGAGCCGGCAGACGCCACGACATTCAGCCTCAAGAATACATCTTTTGTACTAAAGGTCAAGTTAGACGGAGAGACAGATTTTGCCGAGTACGATGATTCTTCTGAAAATGACAATCTCTCGATATCAGCTTCAACAATGATGGAGGAATACCAGGCCCTTCTTAACATTCAGAAGAAGGAAGGAACCGAAATCACAATGAACTCCTTCATCGTGAAGAAGCTTCTCTCCCTTGTCAGGGAATACAAGCCCGAAATCAATGTTGATACTACATTCGGTAAAGACAAAGAAGGCAGACTCACTGCAGATGTCGTTCTCAGCTATGAAAAGGACGGCGTCATCACAGTCACAGTCAAGTCCGCTGAGGTATCACTCAAGGAACAGACAGTCATCACACTTAAAGACGCAGTATTCAACGTTACACTCGGCGATGATTTCAACGTGAAGGCAACTTTAACATCCTTTACATCTCCTGATGATATGACAGAACTCATGGTCGACTTCAGCTCCCTGACGATTGAAGGTGGAGTCTCTGTTGCATTCGAAAACGTCAAGCTGAATGTTCCTGTAGTGCTTACTGACGACAATACAATCAATTTTTCATTCGTTGTAACAGGAAACGGCGGCTACAATTTCACAACAACACAGATTACAGTCGACAACATAACTATCAGCGATATGATGACTATGACCGAACTTAGTGAACTGATGGAGCAACTTGTACGCTCAGTCAGTTCAACCTCAGTCAGCTTCCTGACTCTCGGCTTCTCATACAGCGGAAAGCTGAGTGATCTGGATCTGGCTTCCGGAAAAGAGGGACTTGGCAAGTTCCTGGAGGGGTTCAAGGTTACGAAGTTCGTAATCGCTACTGTTCCTGTAAATACGGAATATGTAAACAAGTTTATGAGTGACAACTGGGAAAAAATCTATGATGCAGTTCAGAATTATCTTGATAGTGTAGGTAATGATGAATCTGAGATTTTGTACAGGGGTTAATCAATGAAATATGCTGAAGCCACCGCCTGATTACGGCGGCTTCGGCTGTAAATAAGGAGATCAAAATGAAAAAATTACTCTCATGTGCACTCGTGCTCCTTCTTCTTGTTGCGGTTCTTTTCACTTCATGTGAAGTTGAGAAGCCCAGAGAGGAGGCATCAGGCGAAACTCTTAAGTCGGAAAACGTATCAGGACTTGTAGAAAACGAAAAAGACGCGCTTGAAGTTTTCGAAGTAGCCGAAGGTATAACTAAGGGTACAGACTATGACTATGACCTTACAGTTGAAGTAACACCGGGTAGGGGGGATTCCTTCTCTCTTCTCAGTGCAGATACCGTCAGCGAGTACAACAAGGATGTCACTGAAGAAGATCAGAAGATATCTGTCAACAATTACAAGAAGATAACCTATTTCATCGATCAAGATGAAGATGCAAATGATTCCGACGATTATACGACTGTGCTGTCGAAATACTCTTATGAACTTGCAGACGGAACAAGTGAAACAATCGTAATTTATGATGCTGACGATGAATCTGCAGAAACCGAGACAAAAAAATATAATGCTGACAAGCTCCATAAGGATTTCCTCTGCATCAAGGATATCGTGGATGAAGATGATCCTGATGAAAACACTCCCGGTGATACGTATGAAGTAGGCCACAGGGAAGCTATCGACAAGCTCCTCGAGATTGCCGGAGATGCTCCTGTAATCAAGCTTACATATAATTCGACTACGTTCAAGCAGAAGGTTGAAGCAGAAATAAAGCTTACAAGTGAAAAAGGCGGAGTATCCGCTTCTGTAAAGGGAAGCTATGTTGATAATGAAACAGGAACTGAGATTGCTTCTATCGATGCTTCATTCTCCATCAAGCTCTCCGATGATTTCGATATCATCACTGTTTGGGAGAAGGACAGTGAAGGCTACTGGGATGATGACACAGAATTCAAGGGTGACGTGACACTCTCAATCGACAAGCTCAACCTCATGTGTTATGACGATGACGAGGAAGACGGAGGAAAGGTCGAAGTATCCCTCAGCGGTAATGCTACTTTCGACACAGAGGCAATAACTCTCAAGGCTGCTCTCGTTCTCAACGAGAAATTCAACGATGAGTCTCTTCTCGCTGTTGACGCTGAGTATGAGGGACCGCTCAGCAAGAAGCAGTTCGCTATCGATAATCTTAAGATCTACAAGGCTGAGATTTCCGGTAAGAGCTACAGTGCGGAATCTGTCAGAGCAATCATATCGTTTATGCTTAATCCGCTTTGACGTTCTTTGAAGAGAACAGAATCCACCGCGAAAATTGCGGTGGATTTTTATTGTTTCCATGTGTCCTTTTCTCTCGTTTTGGACTATCCTTTTCATATGATCAATGCAATCAGAGGAAGGATAGTCGAGCTAACGGATTCGTCCGTCACCGTGCTGACGGATTCCGGTGTCGAATATTATATAGATACAACCCTGACGAGTGCAAACAAGTTCAGGGCACTGAGCTCCGAAGAGAAGGAGAAAGTCAGGGTTCTAACCGTTCTTCAGCACAGGGAGGACAGCATGACTCTCTTCGGCTTCTACGACGAGAGGGAACGCTTCACGTTCAATGAGCTTCAGACCGTCCCGGGAATCGCAGCGCGCGGTGCGCTGAAGATTCTCAGCGGAATCACTGTCGACGACCTTGCACTTGCGCTTGACCTCAATGACGTCAAGAAACTCAGCAAGGTTCCGGGACTGGGCGCTAAGACTGCACAGAAGCTCATTCTCCAGCTGAGGAACGTACTTGTATTCGACGAGAGTGAAAAGGATGAAAAGAATGAGAAGAGTGAAAGCCGTACTGCCGTACGCTTCAGAGATTTCATCGTTTCATTCACTGAACTCGGATATGACCGCAAGAGTGTCATCACTGCCATTGACGAGACACTCGAGGAGGCAGGTGACAGGTTCTCATCTCTCTCCGACAGGGAGATTGAAAGCAAGATATTCAACTCGGTTCTCAGGAGGCTCAATTGATCAAGGAAAACAGATTCGAACTCGACGATGCACCTCTCGAAGAGAGAACGGTGAAACCCGAAATGATTGAAAGGGAGGAAGCCCAGGAGAACATTCTGAGACCCAAGTACCTTTCTGACTTCCAGGGCCAGAAGGAACTCAAGGAGAACCTCAAGATCTACATCGACGCAGCGAAGAAGAGGGGCGAGGCACTCGACCATATCTTCCTGCAGGGACCTCCGGGACTCGGAAAGACGACGCTCGCGTCAATCATCGCCAACGAGATGGGCGCCGACATAAAGCTTACGTCCGCCACCGCCCTCGATAAGCCCAGGGACCTCGTGGGAATTCTCACGAATCTTACTGCAGGTTCCGTTCTCTTCATCGATGAAATCCACGGTCTCAAGAAATCCATGGAGGAGACATTGTACGTCGCGATGGAAGACTACAAGATCGACTGGGTCATTGGACAGGGACCGTCTGCCAGAACGATAAAGGTCGACCTCGAGCCTTTCACGCTCATAGGAGCCACGACAAGGACAGGTGCCGTTTCGAAACCTCTCGAGAACAGATTCGGCATTCCCATCAAGATCGACCTCTATCCGCCGGAGGAGCTTGCGCTCATAATCAAGCGCTCGGCGCAGATTCTCGAATCGAAGATAACCGACGACGCCGTAATGGACATCGCAGTATGCGCCAGGGGGACTCCGCGTATTGCAAACAGGATTCTCAGGCGTGTCAGGGACATAGCCGACGTCATGGGTAACGGAGTCATCGACAGGAAGATGACCCAGATAGGACTTGAAAAGCTCGGAATCGACCATAACGGACTGGACAAGACAGACCGCGAAATACTGAGGGTGATTGCTGATGTGTATTCCGGCGGTCCCGTCGGACTCGAAGCACTCGCCGCATCGATTAACGACAGCAGCGACACTATCGAGGTTTACTATGAACCTTATCTCATGAGACAGGGATATCTAAAGCGGACTACACGCGGACGCTGTCTTACGGCTAAGGCCTACGAAATATTGGATATGAAGGATAAATATGCTGACCAGGGATTTTTACTTTGACCTGCCCGAAGAGCTTATAGCTCAGGAACCCTCCGACAGAAGAGGTGAAGACAGGCTTCTGCTTCTCGATAAACACAGCGGAAAATACGAAGACCATATGATCAAGGATTTTCCATCTCTCCTGAAGGAGAATTCCATTCTCGTCGTCAACAACTCGAAGGTGAGGAAGGCGAGAGTATACGGAAAAAGCAGAGAGACGGACGGAATTGTCGAATTTCTCTTTCTCGGTGAGAATGACGACTCGAGCTGGAATGCAATCGTCAGCAAGGCGAAGAGACAGAGAACGGGAAAGGAATATGTCTTTCCGTCTCTCAGCGGTGAAGAATACTGCACGGGCCGCATCGTAAAGGAGAGAGAAGACGGAACGAGAGACGTTGTCTTCTCAAAGCCGATAACGGAGGATTTCTTCCTCTCCTGCGGCCACGTTCCTCTTCCTCCCTACATCAAGAGAGAGGATAACTGGAAGGACGAGAGCCGCTATCAGACGGTGTATGCAAAGAACGAGGGCAGTGTCGCTTGTCCGACTGCCGGTCTTCATTTCACTCCCGCAATACTCGACGAGATAAGAAACAGGGGAATCGAGATAGTCGAAGTCACGCTCCATGTCGGAGCGGGAACGTTCCTCCCTGTGAGAACAGACGAAGTGGAAAACCACCATATGCATACGGAGAGCTATGAAATTCCGCTTGATGTTGCCGAAAAGCTCAACAGGGCGAAAAGCGAAGGCAAGGAGATCGTTGCCGTCGGAACGACAAGCACTCGTACTCTCGAGAGCGCTGCTGACGAAAGCGGCAGGCTCGTCAACCTTAAAGGGAGAACGAGCATCTTCATCTATCCCGGGTACAGGTTCCGTTTCATCGATTCTCTTCTGACGAACTTCCATACTCCCGAGTCTACACTTGTCATGCTCGTAAGTGCTCTTGCCGGCAAAGACAACATCATGAATGCCTACAGACATGCCGTCGAGGAAAGATACCACTTCTACTCGTACGGCGACGCGATGTTCATAAGAGACTGAGAGACGAGAGTTCTTCCTTTATTCTCTCTGTTATGCCGTCGATGGAGAGAGTTCCGTCGACGGTTATCAGTCGGACGCCACCAGTCAGACTGGAGAATGAACGGAGATAATTCTCCCTTACTTTCATAAGGTATTCCTTCTTCTCGAAGAGTTCCTTCTCTTCGCCTCTCTTCTCGATACGCTCCATGCACTCGTCAACGGGTGTATCGATGAAGATTATGATGTCGGCATCCCTGAAGCGGGAGTTTATGTTTTCAATGAAATCATACGGGCATTCGACTGCCTGATAGGCGAGGGAAGAGTAGAAGTATCTGTCGCTGATCACGACAAAGCCCTCACTGAGCTTTTTCTCGATTCCGTATTCCGGATTGTAGAGGTGGTCATCCCTGTCAGAAGAATAGAGAAGCGCCAGTGAGGAGGGCGTCGTCGTGAACTTCTTCTGCAGGCATGCCCTGACTACCTTCCCGATTGGATTGTCTGTCGGTTCATGGGTGAGAAAGACCTTCTTTCCCTTTGAAGAGAAAATATCACCGAGTATCTTCATCTGTGTCGTAGTTCCGGCTCCGTCGAGACCTTCAAAGACTATGAATATGCCTTTTTCTTCGTTCATAACTGCCCCTTTCAGTCTGAAAGTATAAGACTCTGTCAGAAGCAAGGCAATCGGTATGAACGTGAGAGAGCACAGAAACTACATCAAAAAGACACTCTCAGTTTTTTTATTCCGTGTTATCTAACCTTTTATTATATATAGAATAATTGAATTGAACCGGCCGTCTGTCCTTTTATCCGTCTTCATGACAGAGATCTTTTTCTTCACTATAATGCACTCGTTAAGGATTGAGGGAGATGAGTAAGGCGAAAATTATCAGAAGAATTCTTCTTGTTCTGCTCTCCCTCCTTCTCATTTCGGGAGCCGTTCTTTTCATCTATGCAGGGAAAAATACGGCCTCAATCGTCAACGCCGTGATAGAACACATGAAGGGGGAGAATTCGCCCTGGAGATTCTCCTTCGAGGAAATAGAAACAGGTAATGAAGAGGGAATACTTCTTACCGGCTTCTCTCTCTACTATGATGATAACTTCATAGCCCGTCTCGACAGTATCACACTGGATGCCGATCTGGGGGAAATGTGGAACTTCTGGAAGAATGAAGGAAGCTCTCTTAGCCTGAAGGTGAAGGGCGGGAGGGTAAATCTCACGGCTATGCTATCAGCCTATGAGGACTACGACAGAGGGGAAGTGAAGGGCTCGTTCTCCTTCTATGACTTCATCACAGCGCGTAACACGTCCGTCAGCGGAGAGAACATCGTAATCGAATACGATTACCTCAAAGGTACGGCAGATACGATTTTCCTCTCATATGATTCCTGCGGCTCTCTTCTCACGGGATCCTTCACATCGTCCTCCATCGGGGTTTTCCTCTCTCCTTACAAGGGTAATCTCATCACGGCAGAATGCTTCTTCACCAGAGAGGAGGAAATTACGGTGAGTGTGGCGGCAGACAGACTCGATCTAGCGGGAAACGATATGGAGTTGAAACTCTCCTCGCTCTCCTTTACAGAGTCCACACCGTCGCTGAAGGCATTTATACAGAATGATTTTCTGGCGACGCTCTACATCGAAGAAGGAGAAGTCACGACAGAAGAGGCTCTAGCCTCCTTCTCGGATACCGACATAAGCTACAGCGACACGACGATGAATCTTTCCTTCGGAAGAACAGAGGCTGAATCGGGATCATATACAGTAAGTACCGATTCATTTCTCGTCTCACTCGATACAGACACATCCTATAATGCATCATCTGACGGATTTCTTGTTACTGACAAAAGCATGTCGACGACCTTCACTGATGTGAATGTGAAGGGAAAGATGGATGAAAAACGCGGAGATGTGAGCGTAGAAAGCATATACGGCGAGATCCCGCTTCCCATCTCCGGGAGCCTTGCATCGTTTTCACTCTCATCTCTCGACGCGTCTTATGTCTTTGACGATACTCTCTCTGCTACTTTCACTCTGCCGCTCCTCAATGCGGAAGCTCCTTCAATACCGCTGGAGATTGACGCTGAAACAATCACGGGAATGCTTGAGGACGGAAAGCTTACCTTTTCCTCAGACTCTGTCTCCACCGACTTCTCGTCGCTGACGTCAGGTAAGATCACAGATGTTCGTCTTTCATCCTTCTCGGCTTCTTTCACCTATAAGGATGATATTTCGCTCGGATTCTCTTTCTCAGCATCGGCAACTCCCTCAGGCGGGAAAATCGGGAACATAACCTTCTCATCCCTCGGGAAAATCAGTTTTGATGATGAAGACGGAAAAGAGTGGAGAATCGAAATAGATGATCTCTATCCGGGATTCGGGAGCGTTATCAGGACGCCGCTTGTCGCATTGACGGGGGAGGATGGAGAGACGCTCATCACTCTCACCAGTGACAGCATAACCACCGACCTTGCACTCGACACGGATGAGAGACAAATCACGGGAAGCGTGACAGTAACGGATCTTCCGCTCAAGAGCGCGCTCGAGTTCCTACTCGGCAGGGAAGTCGAGAAAATCAGCGAGAAGTCCTCGATCAATCTCACTTCAGATATCTCCGTCTCGAGAGACGAAGATGGGAAGACGGAGGGGAGAATAGACTTCGATCTGACAATAACGGCATTTCGATTCACTTTCTTCGACATCGCCGTATCGGCAGACGGCTCCCTTGTCATAAAGGACGGAATCATCACACTCGATGGCGTGGTACTCAATACTCCTCTCGGCTCCTTCCCGATGGAAGGTTACTATGATACTGTAACCGGAGAGCCTCATTTCAGTTTCACTAAGTGAAAAAACAGGGTGTATTTTCCATATTGTCTCTTTCAGATTGACTGATAAAACTATAAACTGATAGAGAAGGCACCGAGGAAAGAGAGAAGAATGAAATACCACAATAACCTGAAGACAATATTCATCACATTCTTCGTTGTGCTCATGTTTCTTTCCGTGTCGGTCTTTCTTCTTGTCCGCCTCAATCTGACAAGCCCCACCATGATAATCACCGACACTCTGATGAAGAGAATAAGCGAGGCGGATTCGGACTTCTCGCTTGAAGTTGAAAACGTCGAGAGAAACTTCCGTGACCGTGTCATGCTGAACAACCTCTCCCTATATTACAGGGGTGAGGAATTCGCTTCGTTCAGCACCGTTGAAGTGAAGCTCGGTATCTTCGACGCCATATCGTATCTTCTCAATCTCGGAGGCAGTGCCGAAATACGATTCAGTGACGGAAGCGTCACACTTATCTCATCCTTGTTTGAAAAGAGCGGGAGCGGGGGAGAGGCAAAAGACCTGAGTGAAGTGGACGATACCATTTCCTCGTTCCTCTCTTCCCATAACATGACTCTCTCCTTCGAGAATACAGATCTATCGACTCCATACGGCAGCGGAAACATAGACGAGCTCTATCTGAGCTATCTCGGAAGCGAAAAGAGTATCATCGGTGAAATGAAGAGCGACTCACTCTCTCTTTCTTACTCCGGTTATGATGTGACAGTCACTTCTCCCGTGGTGAATTTCCAGTACGGAAACAGCGTATTTCTCTCGTCTTCCTTCTCTTCTGTCTCCGTAAAGGGAAGCGGTATCGACATGGACGCAGAGGATATTTCACTCTCCGTCAGCGCTCCCACACTCTCAGATGCCCTCGATCTTTCATTCATCGGAAAACTCGAGATTGCTTCAGCGGACGGAGTATACGGCTCTAATGATGTCTCTCTTTCATCCATTTCACTTGTGGCCGGGGAGAAACGGGAGCTTGTTCTCTCCCTCAAAGAGGCGGAGTTGTCTTCAGACGCAGCCTCTCTCTCTCTTTCCTCTCTTGAAGGTAATCTCCTGGATTACGAGACCTATTCACTGAAAATCGAGAGTACCGAAGGCTCCGTTCTCTCCGTTCCCGTGACTTTATCATCATTCTCCCTCGACGGAAAGATATCTGAAAAGAAGCTTTCGTTCGTCCTTTCGGAAGCTAAAACGGAAGCCGGGAAGTACACGGACGGAAACATCAGCGGAGTGAGAGTGACAGCTCTCGAAGGCGATGTGGATTACTCCGACGGCCTCAAGCTCGGCTTCGACCTTGACATGACGGGCGAAACACCGTCGGAGAGAATCGACGACATCTCGTTCTCGCTTTCTTCCTCGATCAGCATAGTCGACGGGAAAATCACGGATTCTTCTGCAGAAATCAGAGACCTGTGGCTCGGCTACGGGGAGAAATACAATTCGCTGCTCTCCATCAGCGGCGACCTCGACGAAGCCCTCATCAGCCTCGACTACGGTGCATTCGACATCGATCTCACACTATCGTTGAACAGAAGGACGGTTAAGGGAGACATATCAGTGAATTCGCTTTCCCTCCCGTCTGTCGTCCCTCTATTCTCGGACAGCGACATTTCCCTCTTCAACAGCGATTCCTCTCTTTCCTTCTCCTCCTCATTCGACCTGGAATATTCTGGAGAGGAGAATGCTCTCCTAGGCAGTCTCTCGTATTCCCTCTCGGTTCCTTCCCTGAGCCTCCCGTTCATGGAGACTAAACTCTCCTCGACGGGTGCTCTTACCTTCACGGACGGCAGGATAATTCTTGATGACGTTTCGCTTTCCTCGTCGTTCTTCGATCTGACGGCTACCGGATCGTTCGATCTCGTGGAGAAGCTTCCCGATCTTGATTTCAGGGCAACTCTTCCGGGAGGTAAGGAGTTCCTGAAAGGATATATGCATCTGGAAGAGAAGGGGCTCTATGTCTTCTATGCGGACTTCAGTTCGGTAACGAGCACATATCTTTCCGGCAGTGTTGATTTCAGCCGCGAAAATTACGTGACTTCGTCTTCGATACTCGAGACGAGAGGAAAGAAGCGTCCGTTCGCCCTCTCTGTTGACATGATGAACAAGACCGTCTCCGTCCATTCTGACAGTCTCTCCATAGACATCGACTACTCGGATGGAATCAGAGGCAGCATTCTTTCATCTTCCCTCGAGACCCTGAGGCGTGAGGAGGGAGGCTCTCTTGTACTTGACGGGGAAATCGACTTCTCGTATTCGCTTTCGGAAGGGCTTGCGCTGTCGAGTTCGGTCATCACAATCAGCGACATATTCTTCCTTCCCCAGTCTCCTTCCGTCACATTCGTCATAAAGGGAGAAGGCGGGGATATAAGACTGGATGATATAAATGTCGCATTCACGGACGGACCGCTTTTCTCGGGTTCGCTCGCTCTTTCCCTTGCCAATGACACGGTCCAGTTCGCATTAAGCGAGAAAGGAGGAGAGGGATCAATCATATTCTCGCTCTACAAGGATGATGACTTCACGGCCGTATTCAAAGCCGACGACATAAATCTTTCGGTGCTCGGAAGAGCCGACATGTATGCCTACGTGAATCTCTACGGAAGAGCCAAGAGGATACAGGACTTCTCCTTTACCGGTACTCTCGATGTGACGAATCCCTCGGACGAAGAGGAGATGATCAGCTGTGATCTCACGATTGACGGCAGTTCGCTCAGCATATACAACGTCGTCTATCTCGCCGACGGCGTGAGAGGAGAACTCGAGAACCTATACTTCAGAACGACGGAAGGAAGCTTCGGCATCGAAGGTCTCAGCCTGAGGCTCGAGAACCGGAAGGCTGACCGTTCATATCCCGTTTCGGCTTCCGTGTCGCTCGAAGGCGAAATGGAGAAGGGGGACTCTCTCTACTCGACGCTTCTTTCCCTTATCAGGAAAAAAGGAAGCGGAGTGAAGTTCACCCTCAATCTTCTGAACATAGACCTCGATTCGTCTCTCTTTGTCATATCCGACAGATATGCAACCGTCACTGTCGGAGACGATGAGATAAATATAGAGGGCAACTTCCTCAACGGAACGATGACGAGGGGAGACAGAAACGGAGAAATCTCGATTTCTCTTGAAAACATCGTGGAAGGCGTCTTCACCTTCGATCTCTCTCCCGAGCTTCTTGTAAAGGCTGACATCAGCGCATTCAACATGTCGCTTGTCAATCTCCTGATGAAATATCCGACACTCGTCTTCCGTGATGATATCGTACACGGAAAGGCCTCGCTTACCGGTGACGGCTCGACTTTCTCCCTCAACGGGTCTCTCGGTGCGGATGAACTCGGAGTCGACGTATTCTGGGTCGAGGACCAGACTCTCATATTCCATAATCCCACTTTCATCATCTGGGACAATGTTCTCTCCTCCTCGTTCACATATGTCACGGTTTACGACAAGCTCACAGCCGAACGCAAGAAGGTGGAGATGACAGTCGAAGTCTCTCTTTCCGAGACTCTCAGCATGGAGAGCTGGGATGTGGACATATACATCGACGAGAACAATCCCGTCAGACTGCGTATCCCGCTTCCGGCTGTCGGCATCGACATTCTGGGCTACGTATACGGACACTACTATGCATATTCGGATTCCGTCGGAATGGACAACGACGGAACGCTCTATCTGACAGATACCGTTGTCAGCGTCGGAATGAATCCCTATCCGTCATGGTATGACGAGATTGCAAGCACGACTTTCCTCGACATGACTCTCAATTTCGGAAAGAACAACAGAGTTCTCTATCCTGCGGGTGACGACCCGATATTCTCCATCGACCTCCAGGAGAACTCCTCCGTCTATGCCTATATGGGATCCGACGGAAACTACTCCTTCTCCGGGGACATCCAGGTGAGGGGAGGCGAGATATTCTATTTCCAGAAATACTTCTACATAACAAGCGGTTCAATCTCCTTCGATGACCCCAACAGATTCAACCCGAAGATCAACCTCAGGGCAACGCTGAGGGACTATTCATCATCGACGGAGAAGGTGGAGATCTATCTTGTTCTCAAGGACTGCACGTTCGATTCCCTTTCTCCGACTCTCGAGAGTTCACCGGTCATGGAGCTGAGTGAAATCATGGAAATCCTGGGCCAGTCGATACTTCCCTCATCGACATACGGCTCCGTTAGCGTCTCCAGTGTCGCATCCCTCGTGACGGAGGGCTATGACATACTCTCGCGTCTCGGTATCGTGACAAGCGGCAATCCGCTTTCGTCGCTTTCCTCGTCACTGAAGAAGGTATTCGGCGTCGATTCCTTCTCCCTCCATTCGAACATCCTCAACAACATCGTCGCAGACACCATAAGCCAGGCGACGAACACTCTCTCGACCGTTTATTCCCCGATGGCGAGGTTCCTCAACGGAACCACGCTCAATGTCGGAAAGTACATCACCCGGAACCTCTATATGCTTCTTATGGTCCATCTCGAGGCGACGGGGGACAGGACGAGCTATACGATAATCTCCGACGACCTCGCGCTCGACACGGAGTTCTCGCTCGAATGGGCGAACTCTGCATTCAACGTCACGTTCTTCACGCGTCCCAGTTATTTCTCGTTCGATTCCGTGCTCTCGACATTCGGTTTCAGCATAACCAAGACGGTGAACTTCTAGATAAAAACAGATAAAACACATAGACATGATGAGGAGCGGAAAAGATAACTTGTTGGATATGAAGAAAATAATGAAAAACCATATTTCTCTTCCATGTTTGAGTTACATTCCTTTTTCTGCTAAACTCCTATGAGAGGTAAACATGATGAAAAGTAAGATTATATTTACTTTGCTGATTATTGCATTAGTACTTCTTCTTCCTCTTTCGGCATCCGATGATGAATGGTATGTCGGAAAGGAGATCACACGTATCGATATAACCGGACTGAAGAATGTCAAATCATCCACACTCGATACCATCGTCAATGGCTATGTCGGGTCCGTCTTCACCGATGAACTCTACGCCGAGCTCGACTCCTCGCTCTATTCCCAGTCATGGATGAACTACATGCTCGTTGACGCCACGGAAGACGAAAACAATCCCGATGGTGTCGTTCTTTCGATTGAAATCTATGAAAATCCGATGATCTCCTCCGTGGAATTCGAAGGAAACAGCAGGATAAACAAGAATACACTCTCCTCTGCGCAGAACCTCTCGAAGGGCTCCTTCTATTCTTCGAACAACATAAAGCAGAACGCCGATCTCATAAGGGATCACTATCTTTCGAAGGGTTACAGGGATGTGACAGTCGAGGGAGAGGTCACCGAGAACGAGGAAGACAACACCGTCAGCGTGAAGTTCGTCATCAGCGAAGGCAAGCAGTACAAGGTGCGTGAGATACTCTTCGAAGGCAACAGTGCCCTGACGACGAAGGAACTCAAGAAACTCCTCTCCACGAAGGAGAAGTCGTTCTTCAATGCCGGAAACTACGTGGAAAGCACGCTTACAGCAGATGAAGAGACGATTATCAACTACTATGCGACCAAGGGCTACCCTGATGCGAAGATCAGTGAGGTCAGAACGGAGGAAATCGAAAGCGAAACCACAGATACCACCGTCTATCTCAGCATAACCTTCGTCATCGAGGAGGGTGAGCTCTGGACCATCGGCAGCATTACTGTCACAGGCAATACCGTATTCTCCGACGAGGATTTAGCTTCTCTCGTAACGCTCTCATCGGGAGATGTCTACAACAGTGAAAAGATCGAGGAGATCTATTCGAGCATCGCTCTCAAATACTACGACAACGGCTATGTCTACTCTTCAATAACCCCCTCAATCGAGGAAGAGGAAGGTAATAAGGTCAGTATCACATTCTCGATCGTCGAAGGTACGCAGACTGTCATCGAGGAGATAAGGATCGAGGGCCTTGAGAAGACAAAGCCCTACGTACTCGAGCGTGAAATGGACATAAAGGTCGGAGACGTCTTCTCCCGCACCGCCTTCATCCAGTCACAGCAGAACATGTACAATACATCGCTGTTGAAGAACATCACGGCGAACATATACCCCGGAACCACTGAAAACGGAGTCATCTGCTCCTTCACAGTCGAAGAGGCCAACACGATGGAACTCCAGTTCGGTGCCACCTTCGGGGCAAACGAAGTCGACGGATTCCCGGTATCGGGATTTTTGTCGCTTTCCAACTCCAATCTCGGAGGAACAGGACGCGCGCTCACGCTCTCTACAGAGCTCAGCCCGACGACGCAGTCGCTCTCGCTCTCTCTCTCCGACAGCTGGGTAGGGGATGTCAGATGGTCGAATGCCGTAAGCATCTCGTTTGCTAGAAACGTCAGAAGCAATACTCTCCAGAGAGGTATCGGAAGCGCTTACTATGACGGACGCGACGACAGGGAGGTGACATATCCTCTCGGATACGATTCAGCATATGAATGGTATCTCTCGGGACAGACCACACCTTCTTCATCGAATCTGATGAAGTATGACAACTATTCCTTCACAGTCGGCTATTCGTCGGGTTACTCATGGGTCTTCAGCGCAGGTACCCTCAGTGCGACGGGAGGTGTCTCCGTCGGTCTCAACAGAGCTGTATATGATGATGCAAAGTACGATCCGTACGAATACCTCATCAAGAAATACCAGGAGAAGTGGCAGTTCTCAAACAAGCTCAGTGCAACGCTGAGCTGGGATGCAAGAAACTACGTGAGCACGACGCCGCACGGTTATGTTGCAACTCTCAGCTACACCTATGCCGGAGGTTTCCTCGGAGGTCTTTCGAACTACAACAAGCTCTCTCTCAACCTCAGCATGTATACGGGAATCTGGAGATTCTACAACAAGGAGAAGAATACGGCGAAGAACCTCATCCTCGGCTTCACGAGCGAAGTCGACTTCATGCTTCCGCAGTACTGGAACAAGGATTCGACAGGCTGGAAGTGGCATGATGCGAAGGACGGTGCGACGAAGTACGAGATGCTCTACATCGACGGAATGAACATCGGACGCGGCTTCTCCGTGCAGACGGACAAGGCCTTCCTCTGGAACAACCAGGTAGACCTTACATTCCCGATTGCAGAGGATGTGATTTCACTCGAGGGCTTTGTGAGTGCAACGGCCGTCACGACGAAACTCAACAGTCTGTCTCTCAGGTCACTTGACTGGTACATGGCTGCCGGATTCGGAATCAAGATGGAAATTCCGGGATTCCCCCTTGGCCTTTACCTCGTCAAAAATGCTACAATACTCTCCGGCGAGTCCTTCAAATGGATCAAGGGACCGTTATTCTCAAGCGGAGACAGAGGTGGTCTGAGCCTGGTACTGGCAATCACCACAAGTATATATTGATGGAAGAAAAGAAGAATGAACTGACGCCGATGGTGCGTCAGTATCTGGAAATCAAAAAGGAGCATCAGGACAAGGTGCTCTTTTTCAGACTCGGCGACTTCTATGAAATGTTCAATGAAGACGCCGTCGAAGTGTCGAAGCTTCTCAATCTGACACTTACACACCGCGGCACCATGCCCATGTGCGGCATTCCCTATCATGCTGCGAAGAACTATCTCAAGAGACTGCTCGAATACGGAAAGAAGGTTGCAATCTGCGAGCAGTTCATCTCAGATGAAAAGAAGCTTGCCGACAGGACCGTCACTCAGATCTTCACTCCTGCGACCGTCGTCGACGAGGAGTACATCGATTCTCTTTCCTCCCAGTACATAGCCTCGGTCGTCTGTGACAGGAAGGGTGTATATACAGCCTGGTGTGACATCACGACAGGGGAGTTCAAAGTGACGTGTCTTCCCCTCGAAAAGGATTACGCTTCTCTCGAGTCGCTCCTGTTGAAGATCGAATGCAAGGAGATAATCTGCTCAGACGACACATATTTCGGCGAAAAGGAGTTCCGTCGCATTCTCGACAGCCAGGGTGTCATGATAAGCAAGCTTCCTTCCTGGTACTTCAGCATCAGGGAGGGCAGGAAGGCAGTCGTCAAACAGTTCGGAGAAGCTGCGGTGAGACTGGCGGGTCTGGACGACAAATCTGCTGAACTCACCGCCTGCGGTTCGCTCATCGACTACATAGAGGAGAATGCCAGAACCGAGCTTCCCCAGCTCAGGTACATAGAAAGAGTCAGCGATTCGTCCTACATGGTTCTCAACTCGGCATGTGTCAAGAACCTCGAACTCGTTCATAACCTCCAGGACAACTCATCACAGTATACTCTCTTCTCCTCGATCAACAGGACAAAGACCCCGTCGGGATCGAGATTCCTCAGGGAGCAGATTCTCCATCCCCTCGTGGACGTGGAAAAAATCAGGGAGAGGCAGAGCTGGGTCGAGCTTCTCTACTCGGAGAGAGACGAGAACGAAAGGGTCAGACGCTGCCTTTCCCAGGTGAGCGACCTCGAACGGCTCTCCGTGAAGGCCGGCATGAAGAGACTCACCCCCAGGGACCTGATCGCAATCAGCGAAAGCATATCGCTCTTTCTGACTCTGATTGAGAACAACGAACGTTATCTCTCGCTCATCGACGAAAGGGACTTCGATTTCGGCTCGCTCATCGATTTCTCCACTTCCGTCCTGAAGGCCGTGAACCGTGAATGCACCAACATAAATAACGAAGGCACGATAATACGTGACGGCTACGATGAGGAGCTGGATGAACTGAGGCGTCTTTCCTCTTCGGGGTCTTCGGTTCTCGAGGAATATCTCGAGAAGATCAAAGCCGAAACCGAGATAACGACACTGAAGGTCGGAGAGAACAGGGTAATCGGAAGCTACCTTGAAGTCAGCAAGGGACAGCTTGACAGGGTCCCGTCCTACTTCATACGCCGTCAGACGCTCGTCGGAGGCGAACGCTACACGACTGACGAGCTCATCAGGATTCAGGAGAAGATATATTCAGCCAAGGATGAAGAGGCGAAAAGGGAGAAGAGCGTATTCAACACATTCATAAACCGCGCCTATGATCTGAGGCTCGACATTGAGAGAATGGGCAGGGTGATAACGCTTCTCGATTTCTATTCATCCGCAGCCGAATGCGCACTCGAGAAGAACTACACAAAACCGGAAATCACAGAGGAGGGCGAGATCGAGATAACAGACGGCCGCCACCCCGTGGTCGAGGATTACACCGAGAACTACATCGCGAATTCCTTCTCGTCAAAGGAGTCGAGATTTTCGCTCATCACCGGCCCGAACATGGCTGGAAAGTCGACATATCTGAGGCAGATAGCTCTCATCACGCTCATGGCCCACATGGGATATTTCGTTCCTGCTTCCAGAGCGGTCATCCCCCTTACCGACAAGATATTCTGCCGTGTGGGTGCATCCGACAATCTGTCGAAAGGAGAGAGCACATTCCTCGTAGAGATGAGCGAATCGAGCCAGATACTCCTTTCCCTCACTCCCCGCAGTCTCGTCATAATGGACGAGATAGGACGCGGTACAAGCACCGAAGACGGCATGAGCATCGCCTATGCGATAATGGAGTATCTGAGAGCCTCCAATGCGATAACCCTCTTCTCCACCCATTATCATGAACTTACGATGCTTGACACATCGGGAATACAGCTGCTGCACATGGCGGTGCTCGAGGAGAAGAACCAGATAACCTTCCTCAGAAAGGCGGAGAAGGGCGTTGCGGCATCATCCTACGGCATTCATGTCGCGAAGCTTGCCGGAATTCCCAGAAGCGTCATCAACAGCGCAAATTCCTTCATGAAGAAGCATTTCGCCGATTATTCCCTCTCCTCTGACGAGGGCTCCCTCTTCACCGGGGAGGGAAGGGACATGACAATCAAAGACGAGATATTCGATGCCGTATCGGAATATGACTGTGACAAGTCAACTCCTCTTGAGGCTCTGATGTTCATCAGCGAGCTCAAAAGGAAAATCGATGATGAAAGATGAACGTTTCCGTTCTATAATCATTGAAGTATATGGATAAAGTTACAGTCTTCATCATCAATGTAATCATCTGTTCCTTCATCGTCGCCGTCCACCTTGACAGAAGAGCCATGGAGAGGGAGAGAATCGGGGACATAACGAAGTGCTTCCTCATTCCGTCTCTCTATTCTTGTCTCTTCACCGCCTCCCGTGCCTTTCCCCGTGAGATTGCAAGGCCGTGGATGCTTCTCCTCATCACCGTATTCTACACGCTCGGAGACATTCTTCTTCTCCAGAAGAAACCCTTCTGGCGTTTCATCCTCGGGGCCGTGTCGTTCGCATGCGGTCACATGATGTACGTCATCTACTTCTCGTATTACGGTCAGAACATATTCACTCTCGTAGGGGGAATGTTCCTCTTCGGAATCCCGTTCATATATGTCGTCAGATATGTCCTGGCGAAGAAGAGCATAAAGTTCGGACTCGGCGGCATTCTGTATGCCTTCATACTCTATCTCTTCGGAGTCGGCATGTGCGCGGTATTCTCCTTCGAGTATCTGAAGACATCGCTTCTCGTCTTCGTCGGCGTCTCGCTCTTCATGTTCAGTGACGGCAAGATAGCCCTCAGGGCGCTCAAGGGTGAGAAGAAGTACACATCCTTCATAATCATGCTCACGTACATTGCGGCGAATGTATGTCTTGTGCTCGGCGTCTGGTGCATAAATGTTCCCGTCGCCTCTTGACGAGGAAGGAAAATGGGTCTAGATTATCCATAGTTTCATTTAAAGCAATTTAAAAGGGACCGGCTGAGCCGAGTCCCTTTATTTATGAGGAGCAGAATGCTGAATTCCGGAGAAGAGAAAAAAGAGCTGTTTCAGGAGATTGAGGAGCTTGTGTCTTCGCTTTCGCTTGTCCCCGTCGAAGTGACGAAGAGTTCGGGAAAGGAAGGGCTGAACATGAGGGTCCTTCTTTACAGAGGCGACAGGGAGATATCTATCGACGACCTTGAATGCGCATATAACATAATATATCCGCGTTACAGTGCACTTTCGGACAGAGACCTCACACTTGAAGTCTCGTCACCCGGACTCGGACGAACCTTCCGTGATTACCACGAGTTCAGGGTATTCACACAGAAGAGGGTGAGAATATATTCAACGGCGTTCTCGTCCTACGTTTCAGGCGTGATTGAATCGGCTGATGAAAATTCAGTCACCCTTACCGGATATCTGATCGAAGACAGAAAGGAAAGGGGTGACAGGATCACAGTCGCATATGATACAATAGCAAAGGCTAAACTCGATTATCTATGGGAGGATAACAATGATTAATCTCACTAGTGAAATAAACTCCATGATGCTCGAAAGAGACATGAAGCTCAAGGAAGTAACAGCAATGATCAAGGACATGCTCCGTTCCGCATACAAGAGAAAGTTCGGAACCGACGAGAACGTCAAGATCAAGTTCTACGAGGATTCGAAGAAGAACTACTTCGTCGAAATCTATGCGAAGAAGGAAGTCGTTGACGAGGAGAACTACTTCAACGAGGTTACCCAGATTCCTCTCGACGAGGCAATCGAGTTCGCAGGTGAGGACAGCGGAATCGCAGTCGGAGATGAACTCGAGATTTCACTCGATCCCAAGTCGTTCGAATATTCGGCTGTACAGAGCGCAAAGCAGCGCGGACAGGCCGTCAGCAAGGAGATCACGGACGACAAGACATTCTTCAAGGCGAAGGGAATGGAATTCACGCTCATAAAGGGCGAACTCAAGAAGCAGGGCAGAAACGACGACTGGTTCGTCGATATCGGATTCGGTGATGACAACCTCGCGGTATTTCCCGTACGAGGCCAGTCTCCGAGAGAGAACTACGAGTGCGGCGATACGCTCCGCTTCTATGTCGAAAAGGTCGACAAGGGAGATGATGAAGCTGTAAGGGATCCCAAGACCGGCAAGATAAGAAAGAGAAAGAAGGGTGTCAAGATCTATCTTTCCCGTTCATGCAAGGAATTCGTCAAGGCTCTCCTTGAAGCACAGATCAGGGAGGAGATCGAGAACGGCAGCGTGGTCATCAAGGGCGTCGCAAGACAGGCGGGAGCAAGAACGAAGATCGCCGTCGATACGAAGAAGAGCGACACCGATCCCGTCGGAACGACAGTCGGCAAGGACGGTACGAAGATAAAGACAATCATGAACGAACTCGAAGGCGAGAAGATCGACATCATCCGCTATGACAGCGATCCCATCGTCTACATCGCGAATGCTCTTGTTCCCGCCCAGGTACAGAAGGTCTACGAGATAGATCCCCAGAGCAAGTATGCAATCGCCGTCGTGGATGACACGCAGCTCGGATACGCAATCGGACAGGGCGGCGTCAACGTCAAGCTTGCAAAGGCCCTCTGCGACTGGGTCATCGACGTCAAGACAAGAAGCCAGTACAACGAGATGGAGCACAGCCTCCTTATTCATGAGACCGTTGACTCGCTCTTCAAGAAGGATGATGAGGAGTCACAGAGTGTGAAGGAGGAGGAGACAGCGATTTCGAATTCCCAGCTCGGTATCAGCGAAGACGAGACTCCGATCACGGAATGCGGCTTCGACGATGCTCTTGTCGAGAAGCTTCATAAGATAGATATATGGTCGATCGAGGAATTCTTCGAATACACGAACGAGGAACTTCTAGAAAGAGGTCTGACACAGGAAGAGATCGATACTGTCAGAAGCAGCGTCGAAATCGTAACCGAAGAGGAGGAGGCCGACACATTCGAATGCCCTGTCTGCCATGAGCAGGTTCCTGCATCCTCTACTGTCTGTCCTCATTGCGGTGCTGAATTTGAATTCGAGTAATAAACAAAGGTAAATATGGCTGAAGAAAAGAATAAAGTTAAGGTTAACATCATCAAGAAGGCACCACAGACTACTCCTGTGCAGAACGTTGCAAAGGCAGGCGAAGAGAAGGCGAAGGAGGAGACGACCGAGAAGAAGAAGGTTGTCGTCAAACTCAAGACTCCCGTCAAGAGCGCTGTAAAGCCTGTCGTGAAGGTCAAGGAGAACCCGGTGCCGAAAACGACGGAAGTACAGAGCGATAATGTCCAGAAGAACGAGCAGAAGAGCGCTGTACAGAATCCCGTACAGCCGAAACCTGTCCAGAAGGAGAACGTCAGCGTCAAACCGGCAGCTGTGAAGAAGGACGGCGGTGCCAGACGTGAGGTCATCGACGGCAAATCCTTCATGGGCAACGCCGCTCACATCCAGAACACCAGAATACAGTCGACGATCCATTCCGGTCCGGTCATCATACATACCCAGACTCCCGTGGAGACCGAGGCAAAGCCCGATGCGTCCAAGCCGAGAGTCCAGGGCATTGTCGGCGGCAGAAGAGTCGCCGGAAACCTTCAGAGGGGTACCGGATACGGCCAGAGAGACGGCAGGAACACAGGATATGTGAAGAGGGAAGGCGGTTCGTTCAACCATGACGGAAGAAGCACGCAGCCGCGTTCCTATTCTCCCGACCAGAACGGAAGACCGGCCTTCAACCGCACTCAGAAGCCGGGCTTTACGCCGCGCTTCAACCCGAATGGGCCAAGGCCCCAGAACGGCGGAGCAGCTCCCCTCGAGCTCAACCAGAAGAACGGCAACAGGAAGACGAATGTCGGCGCATCCTCCAGAAAGAAGGACAAGGACAGCAAGTGGGACAGAGACGAAGAACTTGACTTCGCACTCGGAAAGAAGAAGAAGGACGACGCAAAGATGGCGGCCGTGCCGGATTCCATCGATATCATGGAGAACATCACCGTCGCGGACCTTGCGAAGAAGATGAATCTCAAGGCGTCCGATATCATCACGAAGCTATTCAAGATGGGTATGATGGTCACAATAAACCAGCAGATCGATCACGAGACAGCCGAGATCATCGCCTCCGAGTACGGATGCTCCGTGCATCTTGTCTCCCTCTATGACGAGACAGTCATCGAGACGGAAGAGGACAAGGAAGAGGATCTCGTTCCCCGGCCGCCGATCGTCACCATCATGGGCCATGTCGACCATGGTAAGACGAAGCTTCTCGACGCAATCAGATCGACTAACGTCGTTGCAGGAGAGTTCGGAGGAATCACACAGCATATCGGAGCATACAAGGTATCTGTTCCCGGCAGGGGTGACATCGTTTTCCTCGATACCCCGGGTCATGCTGCATTCTCGATGATGAGAGCACGCGGTGCCCAGGTAACAGATATCGTAGTACTCGTCGTCGCTGCGAATGACGGTGTCATGCCTCAGACGAG